>JAISTB010000037.1 GCA_031272775.1 Fusobacteriaceae bacterium
AAGAAAAGCGACCAGATACAAGCGACCGGTCGCGTAAATGCACTATCATGTTCATTGTTCCCAGCTTTCGTTGTATTCCTCAGATGTATTGTGACAAAAAAATATTACTTAATGTGATGTGCGTACCAACATTATAGCATAAATATGAAAATTTGTCAATTATTTTGTGCGCAATGTCCGTCTTCTCAATTCCCGCCAGAGTCCCACGAAAAACAACACAAATTTGATCTTCCGGATCTCCCACGGGATTTTCCCGAGGGATTTTGTCATTCCTTCCTCGATTTCCTTTTCGGTCATAAAGCCTCCTTTCGCCGTTTCGGCGCTTATCTCCCTACATCCCTGCCCAGGGAAATGGGCGCGGACATCTTGAGATGATCCACATTCCGTGTCTTTTCGTGAAAATGGGGCATGAGAGCCGCCAGTCCGCCCTTTTTGTAAAAAGGATCGTCGGACGCGATGGGGAGCTTCACGGCGCTTTTCGTGCAGGCGGATTTGTAGATGGCCGTAATGAGTTCGATCGTATCCCTGCCCTGACGTCCGTCAATCAGCAGATCCTCTTCTCCCCGGATGGCGGCGAGGAAATTCCCGATCTGGGCCGGATGGCCTTCGGTCGTAAGGCTCGGCAGGGCCTGATAGGCGGCGTCCACAGAGGCCCGGGTTCCGTCGTCAATCGCCGGAAAACCGTTTTCGAGGGCTTTGGAGGCGAAGGGCTTCCAGGGAACGGAGAGCCGGGCTTTTTTGCATTGGAAAACCAGTTCCTGCTCCTCGTCGTGGGTCAGGAGGTTGGCGTTCAGTTGGGCCACGGCGCCGGGATAGCTGAGGACCGCCGACGCGAAGTCTTCGCATTGGGAGTTGTCGTGGCCGACGTTTCCGATAACGGCCGAAACGCTTTGGGGCTTTCCCAGCATCCAGAGCAGGAGGTCGATATGGTGAACCGCGTGGTTGAGGACGCAGCCGCCCCCTTCTTTTTCCCAGGTTCCGCGCCAGGAAAGATCGTAATAATTTTCTCCGCGCCACCAGAGGGAATTGACGACGGCCAAAAGCACCTCTCCGGCGATTTTGTCCCGGAGCAGCCGCTGAACTTTTTGATTGGGCGTCTTGAAGCGGTTCTGGGCGACGGCGGAAAGGATCTTGCCGCTGATGTCGGCGGCCTTGACCATGGCGTCGCATTCTTCGAGGGAGCCCGCCATGGGCTTTTCGCACAGGACGTGCTTTCCTGAGGACAGGGCCGCCACGGCGACCTCGGCGTGGAGGGAAGGGGGCAGGCAGACGGAGACAGCGTCCACTTCGGGGAGCTTCAGGGCCTCCCGGTAATCGGAAAAGGTCTTCGCTTTCAGCCCCTTGGCGGCAACCAGTTCCTTCGCCTTTTCCTCAAAGACGTCGCAAACGGCGACGATTGTGCAAAGATTTCCAAACTGCGCGTAGGCGTCGGCATGGACGGCGGCGATGGCGCCCGCGCCCGCGATCATAACGCCGATCGGTTTTTTATTCATAAAATCTCTCCTCAAAAACATTTTATCCGTAAATCAGATCCGGCAGCCAGGTCACGATTTTCGGGAAAATCAAGGCCAGCGCCAGGGTCAGCAAGATGGTCACAATATAGGGGAAAAGCGGTTTGACGACTTTTTCCATCGGTATTTTTCCGATACCGCAGGAAATGAACAAAAATGTCCCCACGGGCGGCGTGATGGCCCCCAATTGCATGAGGATCACCATGACGACGCCGAAATGGATCGGGTTGAAGCCGAAGGCGTTGCCGATGGCGAGTACTGTCGTCGCGAACATGGCAATGATCACCGTGGGGTCCAGGAACATGCCGAGGACGATAAAGACCACAAAGAGGAAGAGCACGGCGTAAACGGGGTTTCCCAGCGTCTTCACGGCGAAATCCTGCACTTCCTTTTGAAAATGGAGCCGGACGAGCACGTTGGACAAAACGCCCGCCGCCGCGATGGTCATGTAGACCACGGACGTCGTCACGGCGGAATCCCTGACGATATCGAGGAGATCGGAAATTTTGAGCGTTTTGGAAATCACAAAGCCGTAAAAGAGCCCGTAGAGGATCGCGAGAACGCCGGATTCCGTCGGCGTCACAAAGCCGAACACAATGCCCGAGAGGATGATCAGCGGCATCAGGAGCGCCCCGAAGGATCTGAAGGCCGTGAGAAAAAAGTTTTTCAGGGAAAACTTTGTCGTAGCGATGTGATATCCCCGTTTGATATACACGAGATACACCACAAGCATTTGCATGAGGCCGATGAGGATCCCGGGCCCCACGCCTCCCATAAAGAGCCTGCCGATGGGAATTTCCGTATAAAAAGAGTATAAAATAAAGGCTATGCTGGGCGGGATAATCGGTGAGAGCATGGAAGATCCTGCCGTTACGGCCACGGCGTAGTCTGTGTCATAGCCCTGTTCCTCCATGGCGGGGATCAGCATGCCGCCGATGGCCGCCGCGTCCGCCGCGCCGGAACCCTGGATGCCGCCGAAGAGCATACTCGTCACGACATTCACGTGGCCCAGTCCCCCTTTGAACGAGCCCACCGCCGCGTTGGCGAAATCCACCAGTTTATCGGTGATTTTGGCCTTCGTGATGATATTTCCCGCGATGATGAAATAGGGGATGGCCAGAAGCGAAAGGCTGTTGATGCTGCCGAACATCTTGATGATCGTGAGGTTGAGGGAAATGTTGCCGGCCTTCAAAAAAATAATGCCCGCCATCAAAAGAGACAGGAAAATCGGGAAACCGAGGAAAATAAAAGCGAGTAAAACAATAAAAATAAACAGCGTCGTCAGCATGGTTCATCCTCCCCGGCCGGTTTCGGCTTTTCGCTCCGTCCGGCGCTTTTCCTTCTGGAGAAGGGATGCTCGCCGAAGAGAAAGATCAGCAGATAATCGTAAAACAAAAACGCGCAGCCGATGGGGATGGCGGCGTAGAACCAGACCGTGGAGAGGGCGATATTCTGCAAATAATTGTCCCGCATGGAGAGCGTGACTTTGATTCCGTAGCCTACAAGGACGGCCAGGACCGCCAGAACCGTGAGCTGGGCAACCTTGTCGAGAGCGCTTTTGAAGCGCTTGGGGACGAATTTTTCCACGAGAAACTGGATGCTGATGTGGGAATTTTCCTTGACGCCGAGACTTGCCGCCAGAAAGGCCAGCCAGATCGCGCACATCCTCAGCAACTCATCCCCCCAGGCGAAAGGCCGGAGGGATGAGAAACTGCGAATGAAATAGCGCAGGACGATATTCGTTGCCGCGATGCCCACCGCGACCGCCGTGATCAGCACCAGGGCCGTCAGGCGGAGTCCGTTCAGAAAGGCGTCCAGTTTTTTCAAAAAACCCATGATACGGTTCCTCCTGTTGATTTCATTCCGCTGTGATGAGGATGCTTAAATTCAGTCGATTTTACTCAAATAATCGATGAAGTCGCTCCAGTTCTGTCCCTTTTTCCGGTATTCGTCCAGCATGGGGGCGCAGGCCTTCTTCCATTCGTCGATATCTTTGATTTCCGTCACGATGACGCCGTCTTTTTTCATTTGTTCAAGGGCCTTGCCCTGATCGTCGTCGTCCAGTTTTTCCTGATAGGCCGTTGCCTCGGCGGCTACTTTCCGGACAAGCTGCTGCAGGTCGTCGGGAAGGGATTCAAACCATTCCGTATTGAAGAAATAATAAATACAGGCGATGATGTGGTTTGTGATCGCGAGATTCTTGGCGTTGTCCTGGAACTTGGACGCGTTGAGGGAACTGGGGGAACCTTCGGCGCCGTCCACAACTTTCTGCGAGAGGGCCGTGTAGATTTCGTTCCAATCCATGGTGACGCCGGACGCGCCAAGGTGTTCGAACATGCTGATGTAAATGGCGTTGGGTCCCCGCATAACCAGCTTTTGCATGTCCGCCAGCTTTGTCACGGGTTTTGAGGTCAGGATGTCCCGGGAGCCCTGGGATTGTCCGGCCATGGCCGTAAAGCCTTTTGCTTTGACAAATTCATTGACTTTGGGTTCCGCGGCCTTCAGGACTCTGCGGTAATGATTGTTGTCTTTGAACATAAAGGGGAACTCAAACATCATCAGGGGTTCGAGGCCTTTATAAGCGCCCGGTCCCGTTCCGGGGGCGGCTACGACCATCTCCAGGTCCTTCGTGAGCGTCATGGCCACCTGTTCGGCCTGATTCCCGAGCTCGGCGCCGTAGTTGGCCGTCGCTTTGATTCTGCCCTTGGATTGCGCGTTGATCTGCTCCACAAAATACTTCAGGCCTTTGCCCACCGTGGAACCTTCGGCAAGGTTTGTGGACGTGCGGAGCGTGTACACTTTTTCCGCGGCGAACAGAGCGCCGGAAATGAGGAATACAAGGGTCAATACTGCTGCAAGCGTTTTCTTCATGTGTTGCCTCCTGTGCGTTCAATTTTTTGCCGGATCCCGTAAAGAATCCGGTTTTTTCCTCCAATCCGGTTATACTATATTTTTTCAAAAAAAGCAACGAAAAATCACTAAAAAAACGATTGACAAGCAGTCAAAAAAAACGTAAAATACATTGGAATGTAAAGGGGAACGAGATGAAAAACACCCGGGAGGCGTCCATGTCCAAGCTGGATCAGAGCAAAACACCTTTGTTTACGGTACTCAAAGACGTTTATGTCAAAAGGGATATCCTGCCCTTCCACGTGCCCGGGCATAAGCGGGGCAAAGGCGCGGATCCGGAATTCAGAGATTTTGTGGGCATGGGGCCCCTGACCATGGACGTGACGATCTTTGAGATGGTGGACGGCCTGCACCATCCGACGACCTGCATCAAAGAAGCGCTGGAACTGGCCGCCGACGCCTACAACGTGAAAAAGAGCTTTTTCGCGGTAAACGGAACCTCCGGAGCCATTCAGGTTATGATCATGTCGGTCATGAACTCCGGGGACCAGATCCTTGTCCCAAGAAATGTGCATAAATCCGTAACCGCGGGCATTATCCTCTCCGGCGCGGAGCCCGTCTACGTCAACCCCGAAATCGACGAAAATCTGGGAATCGCCAACGGCATTTCCCCCAAGTCCATAGAAACCGCTTTGAAGCAACATCCCGACATCAAAGCGGTCCTGATCATCAATCCCACTTATTACGGCGTGGCCACGGACATCAAAAAAATCGCGGGCATCGTGCATGAATACGATATTCCGCTGTTGGTGGACGAAGCCCACGGCCCCCATCTCCATTTTCACGACGATCTGCCCACCTCCGCCGTCGACGCGGGGGCCGACATCTGCACACAGAGCACGCATAAAATCATCGGCGCCATGACCCAAATGTCCATGCTGCACGTCAATTCCGACCGCATAGACATCAACCGGGTGCAGCAGACGCTGAATTTGTTGAGCACCACCTCGCCCTCCTATCCGCTGATGGCCAGTCTCGACTGCGCCAGACGGCAGATCGCGACGGAAGGGCGGGAGCTCCTCGACCGGGCCATCAAACTGGCCAGACGCTTCCGGGGGGAAGTCAACCGGATTCCCGGGATTTACTGCTTCGGCGAGGAACTGATCGGCAAACCCGGCTTTTTTGCCCTGGATCCCACGAAAATTACCGTAACCGCCAGAGACTTGGGCCTGACCGGCGCGGATTTGGAGCACATCCTCACGGAAGACTACAATATCCAGATGGAATTATCCGATTTTTATAACGTCCTCGGCCTCATTACGATTGGCGACGACGACGAAAGCGTCGACCGGCTCATCGGGGCCTTCAGGGATATCAGCCGCCGCTTTTACGGCAAAGAGGACATCCTGAAGCGGGAATTCATCAAGATGCCGCCGATCCCCGAGGAGATTTTGAACCCCCGGGAAGCCTTCTACAGCGCGAAAAACAAGATCAAATTCGCCGAAAGCGAGGGCAAGATCTGCGGGGAGCTCATCATGGCCTATCCGCCCGGCATTCCGGTCATCACGCCCGGCGAGCGGATCACCAAGGACATCCTCGACTATGTCCACGACTTGAAAGAAGCCCGCCTCAACGTCCAGGGTCCCGAGGATCCCGAGCTGGAATATCTCAACGTCATCGAGGAAGACGACGCCGTCTACATCTACGCGGAAAAGATGAAGAGCGTCCTCTTCGGCGTCCCCATGAATCTGGGCGCCAACCGCTCCGGCATCGAGTTCGGGCCCGAAACCCTCGTCAACACCTATCCTGAGACCTTTGACGAAATGCAGTTTATCGATGTGGAAAAACAGCGGGAAAACTTCAACGAGTGGAACCTCAAATATAAAAACACGGTCCTCAATACCTGTGAGAAAATCGCGGGCACGGTCTATCAGGCCGTCAAGGACGGCTACCGCCCCATTACCATCGGCGGCGACCATTCGGTCTCGCTGGGCACAGTCTCCGGCGTCTCCCTGGAAAAGGACATCGGTCTCGTCTGGATCGGCGCCCACGGCGACATGAATACGGACAAATCCACGATTACCGGCAATATCAACGGCATGTCGCTGGCGCTCCTGCAGGGAATCGGCGACAGGGACCTCGTCAACTGCTTTTACGACGGGGCCAAGGTCGACAGCCGGAATGTGGTGATCTTTGGCGTCAGGGACCTCGATTTCAAGGAAAGGGAGATCATCGAGCAGGTGGGCGTCAAGGTGTTCTGGTACGACGAAATTGCCCAGAAAGGGCTGGAAGCCTCCCTGGAGGAAGTCAGGGACTATCTGAAGACCGAAAATGTCCATGTGAGCTTCGATCTGGACGCGTTGTCGCCGGAATACGCGCCGGGCGTCAGCGTTCCGGTCCGCAAGGGCTTCGGGGCCGACGACGTCTTTCAGCTCTTCAAGTTTTTGTTCAAGACCTATTTCGTGACTTCCATCGATATCGTGGAATTCAACCCCGTTAACGACAAAAACGACATGACGCTGGGCTTTGTCAACGAGCTTACGAACTATGTGGTCAATCCCGATTAGGGAACAGGATGTGTTTGCCGGATCCGCGGCAAATACATCTTTTTTATGAAAACAACGCAGACAAGGGAGGGAAAATGAGAAGTTTTTTATCGATCAAAGACCTTACGACGTCGGAAATTTACGGAATTCTCGATCTTGCCAAGCAGCTCGCCCTGCATACGATGCCCGACATCCTCGCCGGTCGGATCATCGGGAGCCTGTTTTTTGAGCCCTCCACGAGGACGCGGCTTTCCTTCATCTCTGCCGCCTACCGGGTCGGGGCCCAGGTCCTCGGTTTTGATTCCCCCGACGCCAGTTCCATCAAAAAAGGGGAATCCCTGCGGGATACGATCAAGATGGTCGAGGCCTATACCGACGCCATCGTGATGCGCCACTCCATCGAGGGGGCCGCCAAATTCGCCGCGGAGATCTCAAAGGTCCCCATATTGAACGCCGGCGACGGGGCCAATGAACACCCCAGTCAGACGCTTCTCGACCTTTACACGATCAAAGAGGAACTGGGGACCCTGGAAAATCTCAAAGTGGCCTTTGTGGGCGACATGAAGTACGGCCGTACCGTCCATTCCCTCGCCAAAGCCCTCGCCAATTTCGGCTGCGAGTTTTATTTCGTCGCGCCGGAACTGATCCAGATCCCCTCCCACATCACGCAGGAACTGAAAAGCAGGGGCGTTCGCTATACGCTTTTGCGCAATTACGAGGATATCCTGCCCGAAATCGACATCCTCTACATGACGCGGATCCAGCGGGAGCGTTTCGACAATCCCGACGAATATCAGCAGGTCAGCGGCGTCTACCAGATCGACCGGGAGCGGATTCTCGGAAAATGCAAAGATGAGATGATCATTCTCCATCCGCTGCCCCGGGTGGACGAGATCGCCATCGACCTTGACGACACGAAGCACGCCCGCTACTTCCAGCAGGCGGCAAACGGTATTCCGATCCGCTCGGCCCTCTTTGTGGCGGCGCTGGAAATCAAGCCCATCGGCCCCGCCAAAGAAGCGAAAGAGGAAGAAAATCAGAGCGTCATTGCCTGCGAGCGTTCCAAGTGTCAAAACATCATGTGCGTCACCCACTACGAGCAGACGAAAAACAAGATTCTGAGAACCTCCTACGGCGATTTTTGCTATTACTGCGGCAAGGAAATCCCGGGATGAGCATATAAAAAAGAAAACAAATATAGTTTATGATAAAAGGAGGCCCCATGTTTTTAGAAAACGCCGCGGTACTGGCAAACGCCAGGGTCGCGGAGAATAAATACCTGATGAAAGTCGTCTCTCCGAAGACGGTCGGAGCGGCGAAGCCCGGGCAATTTTACATGCTCCGCTGCAAAGACGATTATTTTACGCTGCGAAGGCCGGTCAGCGTCCACGGCGCCGACGCGCTTACCAACGTTCTCGAATTCTACTATGAAGTAAAGGGGGCGGGAACCCGGGATTTGGCCGGATTTGCGCCCGCCGACGGCATAGAAATCCAGGGCCCGCTGGGAAAAGGCTTCACGACCGCGGAAAAAGGCCGGGAGCTTCTGGTGGTAGGCGGCGGAATGGGGCTTGCCCCGATGAAATACCTGACGGAGATCCTCAAGCGGGACAATAACGTGACGCTGGTCGCCGGCGGCAGAGACGCGGAGGCCCTGCGGATCTTAAGCAATTTCGATCTCACGGGGATATCGGTCTTCGTCACTACGGACGACGGCGCCGTGGGCGCAAAGGGGACCGTGATTCCCAAGGTTTCCGAGCTTTTGAGCGAAAAAAAATACGACCGGATCTATGTCTGCGGCCCCGCGCCCATGATGATCCTCGTGGGTCAGCTGGCCCTGGCCGAGCGCGTCCCCTGCGAGATTTCCATGGAATCGCGGATGGCCTGCGGCGTCAAGGCCTGTGTGGGCTGTTCCTTCCTGACCAACGAGGGCATGAAGAAGGTCTGCGCCGACGGCCCGGTCTTCGACGGGACGCTGATTCGGGAGATCAACAATACCGAACAAAAAAATTGCGGGACCTGCGGATGCGCGGGGGAGGTGAAGTGATGTCGGCATTACGGACGGAATTTTTGGGCGTAACGATGAAAAACCCGGTCGTTACGTCATCGGGCTGCTTCGGTTTCGGCCTCGAATACAGGGACTATTTTGATCCCGACCTCCTGGGCGGCATCGGCCTCAAGGGGACGACCCTGAGCGCCCGTACGGGAAATATGGGGACCCGGGTTACGGAAACCCCCGCCGGTATGCTCAACACCGTGGGTCTGGAAAATCCCGGCGTTCACTATGTCAAAGACGCGACGATTCCGGAAATCCGGGCGGCGGGCGTCAAAGCGCCGTTGATTTTCAACATGAGCGGCAGTACCTTGGACGAGTATGTGGAAATGGCCAAAATCGTCGATACCATAGCCGACGTGGCCATTGTGGAGCTCAATATCTCCTGTCCCAACGTGAAGGACGGCGGCATGGCCTTCGGCGCCAACCCTTGCGCGGCGGGGGACGTGACGGCGGCGGTCCGCAGACAGACGAAAAAACCCCTTGTGGTGAAGCTCACGCCCAACGTGACCGACGTGGCCGCCATTGCCAAAATCGTCGAAGAAGCGGGGGCGGACGGGATTTCTGTGATCAACACGCTTTTGGGCATGGCCATCGACGTGCGGACGAGAAAGCCCGTCCTCGGCAATATCTTTGGCGGACTCTCGGGACCCGCGGTAAAACCGGTCGCCCTGCGAATCGTATACCAGGTATACAAAGCCGTCGGAATCCCCATCGTGGGCATGGGCGGCATTTCGTCGACGGAGGACGCCCTGGAGTTTATCTTCGCGGGGGCGACGCTTGTGTCCATCGGGACGGGAATATTCAAGAATCCGCTCCTGCCCGTGGAGATCATCGAGGGGCTTGAAAAATACTGCGCGGACAACGGGATTGCCAATATAAGCGAGCTCGTCGGAGCGGCGCATAAAGGAGAGGTGAAGGTATGACGGACGGCAGGGAACGCATGATCGTGGCGCTGGATTTTCCATCCTATGAAAAGGCCCATGATTTTATCGAAAAATTGGGGGATCACGTGGGGTTTTACAAAGTGGGGCTTGAGCTTTTTCTCAATTCCCGGGGCAAAATCGTCGAATTTTTGAAGGAAAAGAAAAAGCGGATCTTTCTCGATCTGAAATTTCACGACATCCCCAATACGACGGCCCAGGCCGCGGTATTCGCGGCGAATCAGGACGTCTTTATGTTCAATGTCCATGCGGGGGGCGGCAAGAAAATGATGAAAACCGTCGCGGAGGAAGTGAGGAAAGTGAACCCGAAGACGCTCTTGATCGCGGTGACCGTATTGACCAGCATTTCCGAAGCGGAAGCTCGGGAGACCTTTCATTCGACCCTGGACATCAAAGCCCTGGCCGTCAATCTCGCCCGGCTCACAAAAGAAGCGGGTTTGAACGGCGTCGTCTGCTCGCCCTGGGAAGCGGCCGAAATCAAGAAGGAAATCGGGCGGGACTTTGTGACGGTCTGCCCCGGCATCCGGCTCAAGGACAACGCTACCGATGATCAGGAGCGGATCATGACGCCTTGGGACGCCATCAAAAGCGGCTGCGACTACCTTGTGATCGGACGCCCGGTGACAAAGGCCGAAGATCCGCTGACAGCCGCCGATACCATCGCCCGGGACATCGAACGGGCTCTGGAGGCGTGAGGCCATGCTCGTCAAAAACGCCAGACTCATCACAGCCGAAAACAAAGAAATCCTGCGGGATATTCTGATCACCGCGGGGCTTATCACAAAAATCGAAGCGTCGATACCCGAAACGGAAGCCCGGGACGGGGAGGTCCTTGACGCAGGCGGAAAGCTCGTCCTTCCGGGCCTTGTAGACCCCCACACCCATATGCGGGACCCCGGTCTCACCCACAAGGAGGATTTTTCGACCGGGAGCCTTGCCGCCGCGAGAGGGGGCGTGACTGTATTTCTCGATATGCCGAATACTTCTCCGGCCACAATCACCCCGGAGATTCTCGAAGAGAAAAAGAAACAGGCTGTCGGACGCGCCTGGGTGGACTACGGCTTTTATTTCGGCGGCTCAAAATCCGACAACAGCGCCGAAATTCCCAAGACCTGGGGAAAAGTGGCGGCCACAAAGGTATTTTTAAACGTCTCCACCGGCGATATGCTCGTGGAGGATGTGGCGGTCCTCGAGCGGATCTTCCGGAACTCGAAATTGGTGGCCGTCCACGCCGAAGGCGACATGGTCCACAGAGCCATTGATCTTTGCGAAAAAACCGGCGTTCCCCTCTATCTCTGCCACCTGTCCCTGGCCTCGGAAGTGCAGGCGCTCGCCGCCGCCAAGGCCAAGGGCCTTCCGGTCTACGGCGAAGCGACGCCCCATCACCTCTTTCTCACCGGGGAAGACCGGGAAAAAGACGGATATACGCGGCAATTCCTGCGGATGAAGCCCGAGCTCAAGGAAAAAAGCGACGTCGACTGTCTCTGGCGGGCCATACAGGAGGGCGTCATCGATACGATCGGGACGGACCACGCGCCACATACCCTGGAAGAAAAAACCGCGAAGCTGACCTCGGGCGTTCCGGGCGTCGAGCACAGTCTCGAGATGGTCCTGCGGGCCGTGGAGGAAGGAAAAATCACCCTCGCGAGGCTGACGGAACTGATGTCGGCAAAACCCGCCGAAATCTTCGGCATCGCGGGGAAGGGCGGCATAAAGCCAGGGAACCACGGGGATCTTGTCATCGTGGATACGAGGGACCACAGTCTGATCGGAGAGGACAAAATCATTTCCAAATGCGGCTGGACGCCCTACGCCGGATTCAAGCGGGGCGGGCGGGTGTTGACGACGGTCCTTCGCGGCCGGGTCGTCTATGACCGGGGAAATTTTTCCGGGCCCTGGGGCCGGGAAGTCACCTACAACAACTCAAGCGACGAATAAACGGAGGAAAAAATGAATAAAGAAAGCGCAATTGCCGAGGCTTTGTTAAAAACCGGCGCCGTCAAACTCAATGTGAAGACGCCCTTCACGTTTGTATCGGGCATCAAAAGCCCGATTTACTGCGATAACAGACAGATGATCGCCCATCCCGCCGAGCGCAGGCTCTTTGTGGAGGCCTTTCTGGAAAAACTGAAGGGAAAGGACTACGATATCCTCGCGGGCACGGCCACGGCGGGCATTCCCTGGGCCGCCTTCCTCGCTTGGGAGACCGGCAAGCCCATGAGCTACATCCGGGCCGAGAAGAAGGACCACGGCGCGGGAAAACAGGTCGAAGGGGCCGATCTTGCGGGGAAAAACGTCATCATCATCGAAGATCTGATCTCCACGGGAGGGAGTTCCCTGAAGACCGTGGAGGCCGCTTTTGACGCGGGCGCGGCAAACGTATCGGTTTTGGCCGTCTTTTCCTATGAATTTCCCAAGGCCGAAAAAGCCTTCGCGGAAAAGGGCGTCAAATGGGAGACCATATCGAATTTCCCGGCCCTCATTGCCATCGCCTGTGAAAAGAACTACCTCACGAAGGAGGAGGCCGACGCGGCCTCGGCGTGGAACAAGGCCCCCGACAGCTGGGGAAGATAGAAAAGGGGGAGCAAACATGGGCTTTTTCATGAAATTGAAATCATTTTTTACGGGACGCCGACCCCTCGACGACACGCTCTACGAGGAATTGGAAGACGTCCTGATCCAGTCCGATATCGGCTATGAGATGACGGGCCGGATCATCAAGGCCCTCGAAAAAGAAGTCAAGGCCCGGGGCGTCGCCGATACCGAAGGGGTATACGGGACGCTGCGGGACATCCTGTCGGGTTTTCTGATCCGGGAAAATCTTGAAATTCCCCTCACGGAGGGAGAACTCAATGTGATCCTCGTGACCGGCGTAAACGGCGTCGGCAAGACGACCACCATCGGAAAGCTCGCCGCCCGATACGCGGCGCAGGGAAAGCGGGTCGTGCTGGGCGCGGCGGACACGTTCCGGGCGGCCGCCGTGGAGCAGCTGGAGGAATGGGCGAAACGGGCCGGCGCGGACTTTGTCAAAGGGAAAGCCGGAGACGACCCCGGGGCGGTCTGTTACGATACGCTGGATTACGCCCTGCGAAAGGGCTTTGACATCGCTATCATCGATACGGCGGGCCGGCTTCACAACAAGAACAACCTGATGAAGGAGCTGGAAAAAATCAACGGCGTCATCAAAAAAAAGCTGGGCGGGCGGCCCTATGAATCCCTTCTGGTTATCGACGGGACAACAGGGCAGAACGCCATCGCCCAGGCCAGGACCTTCAACGAGGCGACGGACTTGACGGGCTTTGTGATCACGAAGCTCGACGGGGCCTCCAAGGGCGGCGTCGTCTTCAGCGTTTCGGACCTGACGGGAAAGCCGGTCAAATTTGTCGGTATGGGGGAGAAAATCGACGACCTGCGGGTTTTTGACCCCGCGGAGTTCATTGCGGCAATATTTGGATGAAATGCGTCAAAAACCGAACAATTGTACATTTTCAAAGCGTTTTGTATCGTGAAAAATACTTGCAAAAGGAATGAAAATGTGGTAACATTAAATTATTCATATCAAACAACAAGAGATTGCGAAGCAATCCAAGATTTTTTATTTTCCAAGGAGGAATCGCTGTGAGCATTCTGGTGAACATCAGAGAAAAAGCGCGAAAAGATCTGAAAAAAATCATCCTGCCGGAAGGACAGGACGAACGCATCATACGGGCCGCGGCCAGAGTCGTGGAACTGGGCGTTGCCATACCGGTCGTCATCGGCGTCAAAGAATCCATTGAACGCATGGCGGGGGACCTGGATATTTCCATGGCGGGTGTGGAAATCGTCGAGCTGGACAAAGTGACGAATCTCGACGAATATGCTACAGAATTTGCGAAAATGCGGGAGAAAAAGGGCCTGACCTTTGAAAAGGCCAAAGAAACCCTGATCAAAGAGCCGGTATTCTACGCGGCCATGATGGTGCGGCAGGGCGAAGCCCACGGCGTCGTATCGGGGGCGACCTCGCCGACGGCTCAGGTCATCCGGGCGGGACTTCAGATCATTGGGACGAAGCCCGGCATCAAGACCGTTTCCTCCTGCTTCCTCATGGAGCTGACCGAACGGCAGGAAACCTACGGAGAAGTATTGCTTTTCGCCGACTGCGCGGTAATTCCCGTGCCGACGGCCGAACAGCTGGCGGACATCGCCGTTTCCACGGTAGCCACGGGCCGAAGCATCGTGGGCATCGAGGGCAAAGTGGCCCTCATGACCTTTTCCACCAAGGGGTCCGCGGATCATCCCGATATCGATATCGTCAAAGAAGCGGGGAAAATCCTGCGGGAGCGCGAGGTGGACTTCCCCTTTGACGACGAACTTCAGGCCGACGCGGCCCTCGTCAAGTCCGTGGCGGCCAAGAAAGCCCCCGAATCTCCCGTGGCCGGTCACGCCAACATTCTGGTGTTCCCGAATCTCGCCGCCGGCAATATCGGCTACAAGCTCGTCCAGCGGCTGGCCGGGGCAAACGCCTACGGTCCCATTATCCAGGGGCTCAACAACCCCATCAACGACTTGTCCCGGGGCTGTTCCGCCGAGGACATCGTCGACCTCGTGGCCATGACCGCGATCCAGTAAGGACAAAAGAAAAAGAAAACCATATCAGGAGGAAAACATGAAAGTATTGGTAATCAATTGCGGCAGCTCCTCGCTCAAGTATCAGCTGATCAATCCCGAGCAGGGCGAAGTGTTTGCCAAGGGACTTTGTGAAAGGATCGGAATCGCCGGATCCAAAATGGAATACGAAGTCCCCGCCAAAGATTTTGAATTGAAGGCGGAAAAACCCATGCCGACCCACAAAGAGGCGCTGGAGTTCGTCATGGCCGCCATTACGGATTCCGTGAACGGCGTCATCAAGAGCCGGGACGAAATCGACGCCATCGGCCACCGGGTCGTGCACGGCGGAGAAGATTTCTCCGGCTCCGTCCTTGTGAACAAAGATGTGCTGGCCGCCATCGAGAAGAACAACGATCTCGCGCCCCTGCACAATCCGGCCAATCTTCTGGGTATCACGACCTGTATGGAACTCATGCCCGGAAAGCCCAACGTCGCCGTATTTGACACGGCCTTTCACCAGACGATGCCCCCCGACGCCTATATGTACGCGCTCCCCTATGAGGATTACAAAGAATTAAAAGTGCGGAAATACGGCTTCCACGGGACATCCCACCTCTTTGTTTCCTCGACCATGAGGGAAATCATGGGGAATCCCCAACACTCGAAGATCATCGTCTGTCATCTGGGGAACGGCGCGTCCATGTCCGCGGTCAAAGACGGAAAATCCGTCGACACGTCCATGGGACTCACGCCGCTGCAGGGGCTTATGATGGGCACCCGCTGCGGAGACATCGATCCCGCCGCCGTTCTGTTCATCAAAAATAAACGAAACCTGACCGACGCTCAAATGGACGACAGAATGAATAAAAAATCCGGCATTTTAGGCATATTCGGGACCTCTTCGGACTGCCGGGATATGGAAGACGGCGTAAACGCCGGCAATGAGCGGGCAAAACTGGCCGAGGATATGTTCTGTTACCGGATCAAATCCTATATCGGCGCTTACGCGGCCGTTATGGGAGGCGTCGACGCCATCTGCTTCGCGGGCGGCATCGGGGAAAACGCCGCGGGCATCCGGGCTAAAATTCTCGAAGGCCTCGAATTCCTCGGCGTCAAGCTCGACAAAGAAGTCAACGGCAAACGACAGAAGGGAAATGTCAAGCTGTCGGCCGCCGATTCGAAAACCCTTGTGTATAAGATCGCGACAAACGAGGAATTGGTTATCGCCCGGGATACCTACGCCATCGTAGGAAAAAAGTAACGCACGTCAGATTCAGGGAGAGAATATAGCATGAGTAAATGGAAAGACGCAATGGATGGCAACACAGCCGCCGCGTATATTTCTTACGCGTTCACGGAGGTGGCGGGGATCTTTCCGATCACGCCCTCGTCGCCCATGGCCGAGCTCGTCGATGAATGGGCCGCCAAAGGAAAGAAAAATCTTTTCGGACAGACCGTAAAAGTCGTGGAAATGCAATCGGAAGGAGGCGCTTCGGGGACAGTCCACGGATCGTTGCAGGCCGGCGCTTTGACGACGACCTATACGGCCTCCCAGGGACTGCTTCTCATGATCCCCAATATGTACAAAATCGCCGGGGAATTTCTGCCGGGCGTATTTCACGTGTCGGCAAGAACCCTCTCGGTTCACGCCCTCTCGATTTTCGGCGACCATTCCGACGTCATGGGCTGCCGGATGACAGGCTTCGCCATGTTGTCGTCGGCCTCGCCGCAGGAAGTCATGGATTTGGGCGCCGTGGCGCATCTTTCGGCCATCAGGGGCAGGATCCCCTTCCTGCATTTCTTTGACGGCTTCCGGACGTCCCACGAAGTGCAGAAAATTGACGTGCTGGATTACGAGGACCTGCGTCCCCTGGTGGATTGGGCCGAAGTCGACGCCTTCCGCAAGCGGGCGCTGAATCCCGAACACCCCTGCACCCGGGGAACGACGGTCAATCCCGACATCTTCTTCCAGTCGAGGGAAGCGGGCGACGAATACATCCAAAAATTACCCGACATCGTCGAAAATTACATGAAAGAAATCAATAAACTCACGGGAAGAAACTACGAACTCTTCGAATATTACGGCGCGCCGGACGCCGACCGGGTCGTGATCGCCATGTGTTCCGTGGCGGAGACGGTCCGGGAAGTCGTCGATAAATTAAACGCCGGCGGGGAGAAGGTCGGCATGATTGCCGTCCGGCTCTACAGGCCCTTCTCGCCGAAGCATTTGATCGCGGCGCTGCCGAAAAGCGTCAAAAAAGTCGCGACCCTCGACCGGACCAAGGAACCGGGCTGTATGGGCGAACCGCTTTACCAGGACGTTTGCACGGCCTTTCAGCAAAAGGGCGTCCAGATCGCCGTGACCGGCGGCCGCTACGGCCTTGCCTCCAAGGACACGACGCCGGATCAGATCGCCGCCGTCTACGTCGAACTGGCCAAGGACGAACCCAAAAACAGCTTTACGATCGGGATCACCGACGACGTCTACGGCTCGTCGCTCCCCTCCGTGGCCGGATTTACCGTAGAGGACAAAGACGCCAGCGCGTACAAGATCTGGGGCCTCGGATCCGACGGCACAGTGGGCGCGAACAAAAACTCCATCAAAATTATCGGAGAAACGACGGATTTTTACACCCAGGCCTATTTCGTCTACGATTCCAAAAAATCCGGCGGTCTGACCCAGTCCCATCTGCGGGTCGGGAAAAATCCCATCCGCTCGACTTACCTGGTGGGCGCGGCGGATTTTGTCGCCTGCCACAACCCCACTTACGTCGACAAATACGACCTCGTCCGGGAACTGAAGGCGGGCGGCGTATTTCTGCTCAACTGTCCCTGGAAGACCGTCGCGGAGCTTGAGACGGCCCTTCCCCCGTCCATGAAAAAAGCCCTCGCCGAAAAAGACGCGAAGCTCTATGTGATCGACGCCATCGGCATCGCGCGGGAGCTGGGTCTCGGCAACCGGACCAACAGCATTCTGCAGGCGGCCTTTTTCAAGCTGACCGACATCATCCCGCTGGAGTTGGCCGTCAAAGAAATGAAAGAAGCCATTTACAAGACTTATTACACCAAGCGCGGACAGGACGTCGTCGATCAAAACTACGCCTCCGTGGACAGGGGCCTCACCGAAATTACCCGGATCGCGATCCCCGAAAGCTGGAAGGGGCTCACGCCCGAGAGCGCCGATTACAGCGCCCTGCCGGAATTCATCCGGGAGATCGTCATCCCCATGAACAGACAGGAAGGAGACGCCATTCCCGTGTCTCTCTTGAAAAAATACGGCTGCGAAGACGGCAGTTGGCCCCACGGCACCTCAAAATACGAGAAGCGAGGCGTCGCCGTCGATGTGCCCCAATGGTCGCCGGAAAACTGTATCCAGTGCAACCGCTGCGCCTTCGTTTGCCCCCACGCGGCCATCCGGCCGGCGCTTCTGGACGAAAATGAGAAGAAAGCCGCTCCCGCCTCCTTTGAGACACTGAAAGCCACAGGGCCCGGCCTCGACAAATACGCCTACCGCGTGCAGGTCTCGCCCTACGATTGCACGGGCTGCGGCAGCTGCGCCAATCTCTGCCCCGCCAAAGAAAAGGCTCTCGTCATGAAGCCCTTTGCCACCCAAGCGGCCCAGGGGGCAAACTGGGACTACTTCTACGACAAGGTCTCGGTCAAGACCGACGCCGTCAATAGCAGGACCGTGAAAAATTCCCAGTTCGCCAAACCCTATTTCGAATTTTCAGGCGCCTGCGCGGGCTGCGCGGAAACGCCTTACATCAAACTGGCGACGCAGCTTTTCGGGCGCAAAATGGTCATCACCAACGCCTCGGGCTGTTCGACGGCCTACGGCGCTTCCATGCCCTCGACGCCTTACACGGCCGATGAGAGGGGGATCGGTCCCGCCTGGGCCATGTCGCTCTTTGAGGACAACGCCGAATACGCCTACGGTTTTCTTGTGGGCCATGAGGCCGTGAGCCTCGAGCTCTGCCAGCGGGTATTGGATCTCAAAAACGCCGGCGTCGCCGTCGCGGAAGCGGAAGAGTACCTTGCCAAACGGAACGATTTCGAAGCCTCGGATCTCGCCGCGGAAAAACTCACGGCGGCTCTTGCGGCCCTTCCCGCCGGGAAACTGACGGGCGACGTCGCGGAAGCGGCCCGATACATTCTCAAAAACAGCGAGTACCTGACGAAAAAATCCTTCTGGGCCTTCGGCGGAGACGGCTGGGCCTATGATATCGGCTATGGCGGTCTTGATCACGTGCTGGCGGCGGGGAAGGACATCAACGTCCTCGTCCTCGACACGGAAGTCTACTCCAACACAGGCGGCCAGTCCTCCAAATCCACGGGGACCGCGGCTGTGGCCAAATTCGCCGCGGCGGGGAAGGAAGTCAAGAAAAAGGACCTCGGACGCATGGCCATGAGCTACGGCTACGTCTATGTGGCCCAGGTGGCCATGGGCTACGACTTGAACCAGACGCTGACCGCCCTCAGGGAAGCGGAAGCCTATCCGGGACCTTCCCTCGTCATCGCCTATTGCCCCTGTATCGAGCACGGGCCTAAGATCGGCATGGGACACAGCCAGGAAGAAATCAAGCGGGCCGTGGAGGCCGGGTACTGGCAGTGCTACCGCTACGATCCCCGACGGAAGGACGAGGGAAAAAATCCCTTTATCCTCGATTCCAAAGCGCCCACAGGCGACCTGCAGGCCTTTCTCGATTCCGAGAACCGCTTCGGCTCCCTGGCGCTGGCCTATCCCGACAGGGCCGATTACCTCTACGCCAAGGCGAAAAAAGACGCCCTCGAGCGCTACGAGGTCTACAAGCGCCTCGCTGAGGAAAAATAAGACCCGGGAGCAAATCAACCCAAGCGACAAACTACCTGTTATATAAAATTAATTGTTTAGAAGGAGGAATATTGTCTTATGAGTAAAATCATGCAAACAATGGACGGAAATCAGGCTGCGGCATACGCTTCTTACGCCTTTACGGAAGTAGCGGGGATCTATCCCATCACGCCGTCGTCCCCCATGGCCGAGTATGTGGACGAATGGGCTGCCAAAGGGATGAAGAACATCTTCGGGGTCCCCGTAAAAGTAGTGGAAATGCAATCGGAAGGAGGCGCCGCCGGCACCGTTCACGGTTCGCTGCAAGCGGGGGCCCTGACGACGACCTATACCGCTTCCCAGGGACTGCTGCTCAAAGTGCCCAACATGTACAAAATTGCCGGCGAATTGCTGCCCGGCGTGATCCACGTATCGGCGAGATCGTTGTCGGCTCAGGCCCTTTCGATCTTCGGGGATCATCAGGACGTTTACGCGGCCCGGCAGACGGGATTCGCCATGCTGGCGTCCAATTCCGTGCAGGAAGTTATGGATCTGGGCGGCGTCGCGCATCTGGCCGCCATCAAGACACGTGTACCGTTTTTACACTTTTTCGACGGGTTCAGAACATCCCATGAAATACAGAAAGTCGAAGTGATCGATTTCGAAGTCTTCAAAAAACTGATCGACATGAAGGCCGTGGAGGAATTCCGGGCCCGGGCCCTCAATCCCGAACATCCCGTAACCAGGGGAACGGCCCAGAACGAGGACATCTATTTCCAGACCCGGGAAGCCCAGAACAAGTTCTTTGACGCGGTACCCGACGTCGTGGCGGGCTACATGGCCGACATCTCCAAGGCCGTGGGCCGCGAATACAAGCCCTTTACCTATTACGGGGCCCCTGACGCCGAAAACATTCTTGTGGCCATGGGTTCCGTGTGTCCGGTGGCCGAGGAAACCGTCGACTATCTGAACAAAAAAGGACAGAAGGTCGGCATTCTCGAAGTTCATCTGTATCGGCCCTTCTCGGAAAAATACTTCTTTGACGTACTGCCGAAGACCGTCAAGAAAATCGCGGTCCTCGACCGGACCAAAGAGCCCGGATCCCTCGGAGAGCCGCTGCTCCTGGACGTAAAGTCGCTGTTCTTCGGGAAAGCCAACGCGCCCCTGATCATCGGCGGACGCTACGGACTCTCGTCCCGGGATACGAACCCGACCCATGTGGCGGCTGTCTATGAGAACCTCGCCAAGGCCGAACCCAAGGACAAATTTACCGTGGGCATCATCGACGACGTGACCGGCACGAACATTCCCCTTCCCGAAGAAGTGGACCTCGACCTGCCGGGAACCCGAGAATGTCTGTTCTTCGGACTCGGCGCCGACGGCACCGTGGGCGCCAACAAAAACTCTATCAAGATTATCGGCGATCACACGGAGCAGTACGCCCAGGCCTATTTCGCCTATGACTCCAAGAAGTCCGGCGGCGTGACCCGCTCCCATCTGCGCTTCGGGAAAAATCCCATCAAGTCCAGCTATCTCGTAACTCAGCCGCATTTTGTGGCCTGTTCCGTACCGGCTTATCTGGACAAATACGACATGACCTCGGGCATCCGCAAGGGCGGGAGCTTCCTGTTGAACTGCATCTGGAGCAAGGAAGAGGCCGTGGCCAACATCCCCAACAAAGTTAAACGGGATCTCGCGAAAAAAGGCGCGAAATTATACATCATCAACGCGACGAAACTGGCCGAGGATATCGGGCTCGGACAGCGGACGAATACGATCATGCAGTCGGCCTTCTTCAAACTGGCGGACATCATCCCCTATGAGGAAGCCCTGACCTACATGAAGGAATACACGAAGAAGACCTATCAGAAAAAAGGCGAGGAAATCGTCAAGATGAATTACGCGGCCATTGACGTCGGCGCCGACGGCCTCGTGGAAATCCCCGTGGATCCGGCCTGGGCCAATCTCAAAGACGAGTCCGCGGCGGCGGAATGCGCCACTTGCGGCGCGCTCTGCAACGGCGGAGACGACGCGACCATCAATTTCGTCAAGAAGATCGTGGAACCCGTAAACGCCATGCAGGGTTACGGGCTGCCCGTATCGACCTTCAACGGCTATGAGGACGGAACCTTTGAAAACGGCACCGCCGCCCATGAAAAGAGAGGCATCGCCGTAGACGTACCGGTTTGGGTACCCGAGAACTGTATCCAGTGCAACCAATGCGCTTATGTCTGTCCCCACGCGGTCGTACGCCCCTTCCTGTTGACGAAGGAAGAAAAGGAAAAGGCGCCCGTAGAACTTGCGACGCTGAAGGCCGTGGGCAAAGGGCTCGAGAATCACGAATTCAAAATCCAGATTTCGCCCCTCGATTGCACGGGCTGCGGCTCCTGCGCCAATGTCTGTCCCGCGCCCAAGGGAAAAGCGCTGGTCATGAAACCCATCGCCGATTCCGTGGCGGCCGGCGAAGTGCAGAAAGCCGACTATGTCTTCAACCAGGTAAGCTATAAGACCGAATTTATGACGTCCGACACCGTAAAGGGATCTCAGTTTGCCCAGCCGCTCTTCGAGTACTCGGGCGCCTGCCCCGGTTGCGGCGAGACGCCTTATCTGAAGCTGATCACCCAGCTGTTTGGAGACCGGATGATGGTCGCCAACGCCACAGGCTGCTCCTCCATTTACAGCGGATCGGCGCCCGCGACGCCCTATGCCAAGAACAAAGACGGCAAAGGACCCTCCTGGGGTTCCTCCCTCTTTGAGGACAACGCCGAGTATGGCATGGGTATGCACGTGGCCGTGGAAACCCTCCGGAACCGGATTCAGTCCATTATGGAAACGAATATGGACAAAGTTTCCCCCGAGACCCAGCTCATGTACAAGGAATGGATCGCGACCCGGGACGACGGCGCAAAGAGTGCCGAATGCGTCGCGAAGCTCGTGCCCTACCTTGCCGCCAGAGCCGCCGAGGGCTGCCCCATCGCCAAAGAGCTGCTGTCGCTCAAGCAATATTTCGCCAAGAAATCCCAGTGGATCTTCGGCGGAGACGGTTGGGGCTATGACATCGGCTACGGCGGACTGGATCATGTGCTGGCGTCCAAGGAAGACGTCAATGTGGTTATCCTCGATACGGAAGTCTACTCCAACACGGGCGGACAGGCGTCCAAGTCGACGCCCACGGGGGCTGTGGCCAAATTCGCCGCCGCCGGAAAACCCGTCAAGAAAAAGGATATGGCCGCTATCGCCATGTCTTACGGACATATCTATGTGGCCCAGGTTTCCATGGGCGCCAATCAGGCCCAGTTCCTGAAGGCCGTCAAGGAAGCGGAAGCCTACAAGGGACCCTCGCTGATCATCGCCTACGCGCCCTGTATCAATCACGGCGTAAGAAAGGGCATGAACAAGGTCCAGACGGAAATGAAGCTCGCCACAGAATGCGGTTACTGGCCGATTTTCCGCTACAATCCGGCCCTCGAAGCCGAAGGGAAGAATCCCCTTGTTCTCGACTGCAAGGAACCTGTTTGGGAAAAATACGACGAGTACTTGCTTGGCGAGACGAGATACGCGACGCTGATGGCGTCCAAGCCCGCCGAAGCGAAAGAACTCTTCGCCCGGAACAAGGCCGAGGCCCAGCGGCGCTGGAGACAATACCAGAGACTGGCCTCCCTGGATTTCTCCGCGGAAAAGGCGCAGTAAAAGAGGAAATTTGCATAAAAAAACCCGCCGAACAACCGGCGGGTTTTTTATGATTCCCTCTCCTTTTATTTTTCTCTGCTCCCCACAAAATCCGCCAGCTCCAGCATAAGCTCAGCTTCCGGCCCGCCGAATTCGTCGGCGAGGGCGGCCTTTGCCCGCTCTACGGTCTCCCGCAGCAGGCGTTTGCTCTCGTCCATGCCGATGATGGACGGATAGGTGGATTTTCCGAGCCCGGCGTCGCTGCCGATGGGTTTGCCCAATTTTTCGAAATCGCCTTCCACGTCGAGGATGTCGTCCTTGATCTGAAAGGCGAGCCCCAGCGCTTCGGCGTATTGTTCGAGAGCTTCATACTCCCGCCCCGAAGCGTCTCCGATGATTGCGCCGCATTCCACGGGCAGCTTCAAAAGCCGTCCGGTCTTGTAGGCGTGCATAAACTGCAATTCCGAAAGATCTATTTTACGGCCTTCCCCTTCGATATCGACAATCTGCCCCGAGAGCATGCCGCCGATCCCGGCGTAATCGGCTGTTTTTGCGATAATCCGAACCGTCTGCTCCGGCGTCAGCAGGTCTTTGTTTCGCTCGGAGAGCACTTGAAAGGCAAAGGTCAGGAGCGCGTCCCCCACGAGGATCCCCTGGGCTTCGCCGAATTTTTTATGGGTCGTCAGCTTTCCTCTGCGGTAATCGTCGTTGTCGATGGCGGGCAGGTCGTCGTGGACGAGGGAATAGCCGTGGATCATCTCGATGCCCATGGCCGTGGGAATCCCCGCTTCCATTGGTTTTCCCAGCAAGCGCAACGTCAGGAACAGCAGGTTGGGCCGTATCCTTTTCCCGCCGTTCAGTATGGCGTAGCGCATCCCTTCCTTGATCACGTTTTCGTACGGGATTGCGGCCAGCGTCAGGTCGAGCTCTCTTTCCAGGATTTCATTGTTTTCCGCCAAGTAGTGTTTTAATTCCATGCTCCCTCCTCAAGATTCCGTCTTGATTTCTTCCGTGGTCCCGTCGGCGCCGACTTTGAAGATCTTTCCTTCCGCTTCCTTCAGCATATCCGAAGCCTCCTTGATCAGGTCCATGGCTTCTCCGTAGGCCTTGACGGATTCGTCGAGACTCAGTTCCCCGTTTTCCAGTTTGCCGATGATGGCGTCTATCGTTGCCAGATGTTCCTCAAATGTTTTCGCGCTCATCCGCCGCCTCCTCATAAAACGTAAACACCTTGTTCCGGTATTCCCGCTCGCTTGTTTGATGAAAATTCTTGATATTCGGGGGCAATTTTTCCCCCTTGTGATGCTCGCAGACAATGAGTCCGCCCGGGGCCAATACCTTGTGCCGGGCGATATTTTCGACGACCCGTTTGCACAATTCCTCCGTGTAGGGCGGATCCATAAAGATCAGATCGAATTTTTCCCCCTTGCGCCCGAGGATGCTGAGCGCCCGGAACACGTCATTTTTGTAGGCCCGGCAGCTTTCGGCGAATCCGAGCGTATTGGTATTTTCGATAATGATCGAAAGGGCCTCGGGATCGGACTCGATCATGACCGCCCGGGCCGCGCCTCGACTCAGGGCTTCGAGGGCCATGGCGCCGCTGCCGCTGAAGAGGTCCAGGAAAACGCTCCCGGGAATCCGGGCCGCCAGAATCGAAAAAAGCGCTTCCCGCAAGACGCCCAGCGTCGGCCGGGTTTCCGTTCCTTTTTTGCTTTTGAGGGTCCTTCCCTTACGCGTTCCCGCGATAATGCGCATAATGCCTCCTATCGGATAAACATGGCGTCTCCGAAACTGAAAAAATGGTATTTTTCACGAACCGCCCGATCGTAGGCCGTAAGCATGATCTCCCGCGTGGCAAAGGCCGAGACGAGCATCAGCAGCGTCGATTTGGGCAGGTGAAAATTCGTGATCAGGGCGTCCACGACCCGGAATTGAAAGCCCGGATAGATGAAAATGTCGGTGCTCCCCTTCCCCGGGGCCACAACGCCTTTTCCGTCGGCAATGGTTTCCAGCGTCCGCACCGTCGTCGTACCAACGGCCACGATACGTCTTCCTTGGGCCTTGGCCTCGTTGATGAGGGCGCAAGCCTCCGGACTTGCCTCGAAGGTCTCCTCGTGCATTTTGTGGTCTCTGGCGTCGTCCGCTTTAACCGGCCGGAACGTTCCCAAGCCCACGTCGAGAAAAATATCTACTATTTTTATCCCTTTTTCTTTGATCTTTCCCAAGAGCTCTTTCGTAAAATGAAGTCCCGCCGTCGGCGCGGCCACCGATTCCCCGCGCTCGGCGTAGACGGTCTGGTAGCGGTCCTTCTGTCGCAGTTCTTCGACGATATAGGGCGGCAGGGGCATATTGCCGAGACGGTCGAGAATCTCCTCAAAGACGCCCTCATAGGTAAAGCGGATCAGGCGTTTTCCGTCTTCGCCGACCCCCGACAGCTGGCCCCGGAGCTCGCGGTTTTCTCCGACGATGAGGCTTTGTCCGGTTTTCAGGCGCTTGGCGGGCTTCAAGAGACATTCCCAGTTGTCTCTGTCGATCCGCTTCAGGAGCAGGATTTCAACGACGCCCCCCGTTTCCTTATGCCCGTAGAGCCTCGCGGGAATGACCCGGGTCGCGTTCCGGACGAGGACGTCGCCGGGCCGGAGTTCATCCAAAATCCCGTAAAAAAGTGTTTCCTTGATGGCCCCGGTCCGCCGGTCCACGATCATCAGGCGGGAATGGTCCCTGGGTTCCCGGGGCTGCTGCCCGATCAGTTCTTTGGGGAGCGGGTAATCATAATCAATCAGCTTTGTCGACATTTTCCCACCACGACGCGGTCGTTGCCGCCGTAATCCTTTCCGGTCAGCGCGACATCGAAACGATGCTTTTCGAGAATATCGCCAACGGCCGCCGCCTGGGCCCTGCCGATCTCAAATACGAGCCAGCCCCCTTCCGTGAGGTAATCGCCGGCTTCCCGGGCGATGGCCTCATAAAAGCGCAGACCGTCAGCCCCGTCGGTCAGGGCTGATTTTGCCTCGTAGCGCAATACTTCGGGCATGAGTTCCTCATATTCTTTTTGGGAAATGTAGGGCGGATTGGACACGATCAGCTGATAGCGCTCTCCTTTGAGGGCCGAGAACAAGTCCGATTTTATAAATTTGATATTATTTGTATTGTTTTTGAGCTTGTTTTTTTCCGAAAGGGAAAGGGCCGCGGGATTGATGTCGACGCCGGTCACGTCCGCCTCCGGCAGTTCCATGGCAAGCGCGATGCCGATGGCGCCGCAGCCGCAGCCGAGGTCAAGGACTTTGGGCTTTTCCATGCCGCTCAAGAGATGTTTCGCCTGCTCCGCGACAACTTCGGTGTCGGGCCGCGGGATCAGGACGCCCTCCGCCATCAGAAAAGGATACCCGTAAAATTCCCATTCGCCGATAATATACTGAAGCGGTTTTCTGTATTTTCCTCGCCGGACGAGCAACTCCCGGATCAGATCCTTTTCCGGATCCGCGATCTCTCCCCGGAGCCGGGCGGTCAAAAGGGAGCGCCGGACCTTGAGCGCGTGGGCAAAGAGATGTTCCGCGTCTGTCCCGGCGTTGGGGACGCCGTATTTTTCAAGGTATTCGGCGGATTTTCGCAGCAACTCCCGGTTTTCCGCAAGCCAATCGACCTTCCCGGCGCTTTCCGCGGCGAGGATCCCGTCGACGTCGCCGCCGTTTTCGGCCACTTTGCGCAGACAGGCTTTGATCTGCTCTTTCTCGGTTGAGGACAGTTCCCGGTCAAAATTCGCGTAGAGGTAAATCTTGTCGCAGCACAGCACGCGGGCGATGATTTTTTCACCGGCGAGCCGCGCCTTGGGAATATTTCGTTCCTCCAGATACCGGGCGGAAAATTTCAGGATCTCCAACAGGTTCATGACTGCTCCGTCTCGCCCGAGAGGAGCTCCGCCTGGTGGAAGGTGATCAGGGCGTCGATCATTTCGTCAAGGTCTCCGTCGAGGAAGGCCTCGAGTCGGTAGACCGTAAACTTGATCCGATGATCCGTGATCCTCCCCTGGGGGAAATTATAAGTCCGGATTTTTTCCGAGCGGTCGCCGGTCCCCACTTGCAGCCTGCGCTGGCTCTCCACGGCCGAACGCTGTTTTTCGCTCTCCATGTCGTAGAGCTTTGAAAGCAGATGCCGCATGGCTTTTTCGCGGTTTTTGAGCTGGGAGCGCTCGTCCTGGCACTGGACGACGATGCCCGTGGGCAGATGGGTGATCCTGACCGCGGAATCGGTCATATTCACGTGCTGTCCGCCCGCGCCGCCCGAGCGGTACGTATCAATTTTCAGGTCTTTGGGATCCACCTTGATCTCGGCGATGTCCTCGATCTCCGGTAGCACGGCCACCGTCGCCGTCGACGTGTGGACGCGGCCCTGGGATTCCGTCTCGGGCACCCGCTGCACCCGGTGTACGCCCGACTCGAATTTCAGCCGGGACCAGGCGCCGAGTCCGTTGATGTTGAAGACGACCTCCTTGAAGCCGCCGATGCCCAGCTCCTGCTTTTCCATGACTTCTATCTTCCAGCGCCGTCTCTCCGCGTAGCGGCTGTACATCCGGAAGAGGTCCCCAGCGAAGAGGGCCGCCTCGTCGCCGCCCGCGCCCCCTCGGATCTCCACGATGACGTTTTTGTCGTCGTTTTTGTCCCTGGGGAGCAGCAGAATTTTCAGCTCCTGCTCCAGGACCGGCAGAGCCTCCTCGAGGGATTTGAGCTCTTCATGCATCATGTCCCGCATGTCGGCGTCCTTCTCATTTTTCAGGGCTTCCTTGATGTATTCGAAATCGGCGTTTTTCGCCTTGTACTCCTGGTATTTCCCGACGACGGGCTCCAATTCTCGCAGATTTTTGTTGCACTCGATCATGAGACCGGGATTGTCCACGATCTCCGGCGAACTCAGCGTCCGCTGCAATTCCTGATATTTTTCCACTACTTCTTCCAATTTTCCGAACAAGTTCTTCAACTCCTTACTTTATCCGCAACTCTTTACGCAAAAAAATTATATCATAGAAAAAGGCCAAAAAGCAATAAAAGAAAGGACCCGAAAGTCCTTTTTTTCTTCGACCTATTGCTTCGGTTGCTGTTCCTCCCCGCTGCCGAGCCGTTCCAGAGCCTCTTCCCGGGCCGCCATGTACTGGTCCTGGGTAATGTAGCGGCGGATCTCGATCTGGCTGTCCAGCCGGTCTTTCAAGATCTGCGCCTCGATGGCGCCCATTTTATCAAAAAGCGCGAAGATCTTGTCCCGGTTCTTCTCCGAACCTTCCAGGACATATTTGTTGATCTCCAACTCGGCTTGTTTCTTGTCCAGCAGGGTCATTTTGTATTTTACGCTGACCGTCTCGATGGTTTTTTTGGCCAGTTCTATGTTTTCGCGGGTAACGCCGACTTTGAGCAAATCCGCGTCGGTTACGATACCGAGCCCGCTATTGGCGGCGAATACCGTCAATGAGAGCAGCATTGCCACAGCCAATAGATAGTTTTTTTTCATCTGTAAGTCCTCCGGCGTGTACTTGTTGTGATCTGAAAACTGGATGGGTTCGCCTTAGAGCACGTCTTCCAGATCGAATAAGTTGTCGGTGTTGATTTCCGGCGCTTTTTCATTGGCTTCGAAGATTTCCCCGTTCAGGATATGATCCAGAGTGAGGTCGCCGCCCAGATCCCGCGCGTTGATAAAGCTGACTTTGTCGATTTTGATCTCGGGGAGCTGCATCTTGCCGATGTCCGTATGGCGGGAGTTACGCATTTTTTCCCAACTGGAGGTCAATGAGGCCATCACCGTGGGTTTTTCCATCTGCTTCATGGACTGGAACGTCGATCCGCCGACGATGCCGAATAGGAACAGCCCGACCGAAGCCACGGCCAGTTTTTTATTCTTTCTCTTTTCAGCGAAAAACAAATTTTTGTAGATATTCGTCAACACACGGCTTTTCGGTGAAGTCTTTTCGGATAATTCAGACATTTTCAATTCCCTCCCATGTCCTTAATGGCTTTATAGTAGACGGATTTTACCGTCGAGATATTCATGTTTTTCATTTCCGCGATTTCTTTGAGCTTGTAACCGTAAATGTCTTTGAGCATTACGATCTCCCTTTCGGGCGGTGAGAGCATGTGCAGCTTTTCTTCGAGAATCAGCGGCGTGTCCGCGTTGTTCTCGTCGGCGATCATGAGGATTTCCTCGTTGAGATCCAGATTTTCCTTTCGCTTGCGGAAGAAATCATAAGTCTTGTTGATCGCGATTTTGTAGATCCAGGTGTAAATGTTGCTTTCTTCCCGGAATTTGCTGAGATTCCGGAACACGCTCATAAATACTTCCTGGGAAATATCCTCAGCGTCTTCCGTATTTTTGACGATGCCCAGGACCTTGTAGTATATTCTGTCAAAATACTGCTCAAATATTTCATCAAAGTCCATCTGCTATTCCTCACCATTTCTCTTAGTATTAGACGAACGGAACACGGAAAAAGTTTAACAATTGTGCTCCGCGATCAATTTTTTGAGTTCGGGCAGAATATCTTTTTCGTCTACTTTTTTTACGATCTCCCCCTTCCGGAAGAGCACGCCGACCCCCTTGCCGCCCGCAACGCCGTAATCGGCCTCCCGGGCTTCCCCGGGTCCGTTGACGACGCAGCCCATGACGGCGATCCGCACAGGTTTTTTCTCGTGGGCAAATTCTTTTTCAACGGCCTTGGCGAGGCCGATCAGATCGATCTCCGTCCGCCCGCACGTGGGGCAGGAAACGATTTCCGGTCCGTCTTGTCGCAGGCCCAGCGTTTTGAGGATCTCCCGGGCCACTTTGATTTCCTCCACGGGATCCTCGGTCAGGGAAACCCGGATCGTGTCGCCGATCCCGTCGGCCAGAAGGGCGCCTATCCCTATGGCCGATTTGATGCTCCCTTGAAACATGGTTCCGGCCTCGGTCACGCCCAGGTGCAGCGGGTAGTCGCAGACCTTTGCCATTTGCCGGTAAGCGGCTATCATCGTCGTGATATGGCTTGACTTCAGCGATACGACAATATCGGAAAAGCCGAATTTTTCCAGCAGATCCGCGTGATAACGGGCGCTCTCGACCATGGCTTCCGGCGTCACGCCGCCGTGGCGCTCAAGAATGTGCTTTTCGAGAGAACCGCCGTTGACGCCGATCCGGATTGGAATCCCCGCGTCTTTGGCCGCCCGGGCCACTTCCCGGACTTTTTCGTCGGCGCCTATGTTGCCGGGGTTTATCCGCAATTTGTGAATACCGTTTTTGATGGCCGCCAGGGCGAGCCTGTGATCGAAATGGATGTCCGCCACAAGGGGCAGGGGACTTTCCGCCGCGAGGATCTTCACGGTCTCCGCCGCCTCCGGCGTATTGACCGTCACCCGGACCAGTTCACAACCGGCTGCGGCCAGGGCTCTGATCTGCGTCAACGTCGCCGCCGCGTCGGCCGTATCGGTATTCGTCATGGATTGGATTACCACGGGGCGTCCGCCCCCCAGGGCAATCTCCCGGATATGCACAATCCGCGTCATTTTTCCTCCGTCTGTTTGTAAAAATGAGCGCTCCAGCGAACGCCCATTTTCTTACTATGTTCAATCAGATTTTTTTCAAATACTTCATCGGGTTTCTGACCTGCCCGTCTTTTCTGATCTCAAAGTGCAGGTGAGGTCCCGTCACCCGTCCGGTCTGACCCGTTTTCCCGATCAGCTGCCCTGCTCTGACCTCCGCGCCGACTTTGGTGTTGATGGCGCTCAGATGCGCGTAGCGGGTTTCATAGCCGTCGGGATGCTTAACGACAATGACCTTGCCGTAACCGCCCATATAGCCCGTATAGGAGACTTTGCCGCTCCGGGAGGCCTTCAGCGGTACGTATTTGGCCACGAGATCCACGCCCGTATGGAGCATGTACCTGCGCAATACCGGATGGAAGCGGTTCCCGAAGGGACTCGCCACGCCCGCGAAGGTTACGGGATAGCGGAAGACGCCCGCCCCCGCCACGGCCTTGTCGATAATGGCGCTTTTCTTCGCCGCGGCCTTTTCCTCGGGGGTTTCAGCCACGGGGGCCTTGCCTGCGGTTTTGGCGATATTGATGTTCTTGTCGCCCTTGGGGAGCTTCATGTCCCTGACGTCTTTCTTCTTGTCGGCGTCAACTTTGGCTACCGCGTCAAAATCAGGATTCTTGATGAAGATGGACTGCCCGATCTTGAGGTTTTTCGCGTTGACGTCGTTGTAGGCCAGGATGTCGTCCACTTTGATCTTGAACTTCTGCGCGATTTTGTACAGGGAATCGCCCTTGACGATTTTGTACATCATGCCGTTTTCCGGCAAAATATGAATCTTGTCACCGATTTTAAGCGCCTTTTTGCCAAGGACCGGGTTGTTGGCCACGAGGGCTTCCCGGGTCACGTTGTGCGCCTTGGCTATGCTGTCCAGCGTATCGCCCTTTTTGATCTCATATTCGATCGCCTCGGGGATGACCTTTTTCGCTTCCTCCGTAAGGGCGACTTCCGTCACCTGGGATTCCGCTCCGGCCGTGTCGGCCGCCACAGCCTCGGGAGCGCCTGTCTCCTGCGCGGTTGTGGTCTCCGCTGTCTTAAGATCGTTGGAAAGATTATATTTCCGCTCGAATGTGTAGTAAATGTCATCAACCAGTTCCAGTCCGCCGTTATCCACGTCGCTTTTTTCGTAATACTCTGTAAATTGTGCCAGATCGACGATTTCCGGAGAACCGGAGTGCATCTCCACAAATATACTGATTACCGTAAAGAACAACAGGGTAAAAAAAGTAACCGTAGCGATTTTGCCAGGTTTGAAATTGGCAACGCCGTATACGATCCGGTTAACTGATGGAGAATTTCTGTGTATGCCCTCAGCCATCTTTTCGATCCCCTCTCTCGTAATATTTTAACAGCTCTTTGTTGCTCTCTGTCATCTGTATCGCATCAATCAGCTTCCTCGCTGCTGTTGCCCTGTCAAATTGCGCCAGGTAGCGCCTGATACTCCAAATGCTCTCCAATTCCTCCTTACCGATCAGGAGTTCCTCTTTCCGGGTCCCCGACCGCTGGATGTCAATGGCGGGAAATACCCGCAGCTCCGCTAAATTCCTGTCCAGCTGAATGTCACAATTGCCGGTGGATTTGAATTCCTCGTAAATGATGTCGTCCATCTTGCTGCCCGTATCGATGAGGACGCTGGCGACGACGGTCAGCGAACCGCCGCCCTTGATGTTTCGGGCAGTCCCGAAGAAGTTCTTCGGATAATAGAGCGCCGTGGGGTCGATTCCCCCCGAGAGGAGCTTGCCGCTCGACGGCATCACGATGTTGTAGGCCCGGGAGAGCCGCGTCAGGGAATCCATGAGGATCACGACGTCCTCTCCGTTTTCGACTTTCCGTTTGGCCTTTTCCAGAATGCTCTGGGTCACTTTGATGTGGTTTTCCGGGTTATCGTCAAATGTCGAGGCAAATACCTGGGCGCCGTCCACATTTTCCGTTATGTCCGTCACTTCCTCGGGACGTTCGTCGATGAGGAGGATCCAGACTTCGAGGTCTTTGTTGTTTTTGATCAGGGAATTGGCCATGCTCGTGATCAGCATGGTCTTTCCGGCCTTGGGCGGGGCGATGATCAGGGCCCGCTGCCCCTTGCCGATAGGCGCGATCAGGTCGATAATGCGACCGGAAATGTCTTTTTTCCCGGTCTCCAACTGATACATCTCCGTGGGATACGAAGGCACGAGATCCTCGAAGGGCTTGCGCGCTTCGGCTTCCTCGGGACTTCCGCCGTTGACCATAACGACCTTTTTCAAGGCGTAATTTTTTTCGTTTTCGCTGGGTTCCCGGACCTCGCCGACAATGATGTCTTCAGTCCGGAGCTTGAAGCGCCGGATTTGCGTCACGGAAACGTAGATATCCTTTTCCACTGAAGTGGCCCGCAAAAATCCGTAGCCTTCGGGCAGAACGTCCAGCGTCCCCCAGGCGATATCCTCGCCGGGTTTCCCCTCGGTGTATTCCTCCAAAAGCTGGATCAGTTCCGGTTTTTTGACGCCGCTTTTGAGAGAAAGCCCCACGCCTTTTGCGATTTCCGTCAGTTCCTTGTATAAGAACTTGTCGTATTTGCTCATGTTTTCTCCGTTGGGAGCGTCATTTGTTCTCTTTACAGTTTTTGAGGACATCCATATTTGAATTAGACGCAGTATTGTTCAATAAAGTTGAAAAATTGATCAAATTTCCATATAGCGTCCATGTGCGGCAGGTGTGCACGCGGACGTCGGCAAAGTTTCCCTTGAGGGCGCCGTCGCCCTCAAAGAGGACGATTTTGTTTGTGGAGGAGCGTCCGCTCAGGATTCGCGGGTTCTTTTTGCTCGGTCCCTCCACGAGGACCCGGAGGACCTTGTCGTAATAGGTCTCGTTGATTTCCCGGGAAATCCTGTCCTGGACGGCCATGAGCCGGTTCAGCCTGTCTTTTTTGACCGCTTCCGGGATTTGCCCGGGCAATTCCGCCGCGACGGTCCCCGTCCGGGGCGAATACAGAAAGGTAAAGGCGTTGTCGAAGCGCACGGTTTCCACGACGTCCAGCGTATGGCGGAAGTCCGCCTCGCTTTCGCCGGGAAAGCCCACAATGATATCGGTCGTCAGGGCCATGTCGGGGATCCGCTCCCGGATCCGGGCCGCCAGGGCCAGATAATCTTCTTTGGTATAGCCGCGGTTCATGCGTTTGAGGATTTCCGTTGCTCCCGACTGCATGGGCAGATGGACGGAACGGGCGATTTTTTCATTTGCGCCCATGACCTCGATGAGCGCCTTTGTAAAATCCCGCGGATGGGGGGATACAAAGCGGATCCGGAATTCGCCGGGAATCGCGCAGATATCGCTCAGCAGGCCCGCGAACCCGTCGCTTTCGCCCAAATCCCCGCCCCAGGAATTGACGTTCTGACCCAGGAGCAGGATCTCCCGATGTCCTTTTTCGAGACAGGCCCGGACTTCCCGCAGGATATGCTCCCTGGGGACGGAACGCTCCCGGCCCCGCACATAGGGCACAATGCAATAAGTGCAGAAATTGTCGCAACCGTAGCTGATGACTACCGATGCGCTTTTGTCTTCGCCGAAATCCGCCGGAAGCTCCTCCGGCAATTTGTTCGCGTCGCCTGTGGCCACAAGGGGATTTTTCCCGTCGGCCGCCAGTTCCCGCAACATTTGTGGAATCAAGCCGATATTCTGATTTCCCAGAACAAGGTCCACATAGGGGAAGCGCTCGATAAGCGCCCGTCCCTGCTCCTGGGCAAAACAGCCTGTTACGCCAATAATCGTACCCCTTTGTTTTTTTATGGCGCTCAATTCGCCGATTTTCCCGAAAATTTGTGTGGCGGCCCCTTCCCGCACCGTGCAGGTGTTGAGGAGCACAAGGTCCGCCTTTTGGATACGGTCCGTCATCCCGTATCCCATGGTTTCGAGAATTTTTTTGATTTTCGCGCTTTCGTTCACGTTCATCTGGCAGCCGTATGTCAAAATTGCCGCATACTTCATTTTTTGCCCCCATATTCCGTTGCGCGTTTACAAAAAACATTTTTCATATTATATCATCATTTCCTTATTTGCGCAAGTATTTTTTTCTATTTTGCTCGGTTTTTGCGCGACGTTAGCGCCAAAAAACGGTTTTTCCGCTATTTCAGTTTTCTGCGTAACATGTCCCATTCTTCCAGAACGACTTCACACGCGATCTTGACGAAGGAATTGGGGTTGGCCGCTTCGGTGACCGTATCGCCATCCGCCGCGACGAGAGTCATGGCGGGAAGCGTAAACGTCCGGTTTTCGCCCCGGGGGCTTACGACCTCCAGTTCCTGTCCGCTCACGACGCGGTTTCGGATCGCCAGCAAATAACGGCCGTCAGGCAGTTTTTTTTCGACTTTCGCCACAAAGAGCTTCGTCTGAAAATACGACTGGGTCTCCTCGTCGTTCTGCCCTTCCTTGCCTGGTCGGCCGAAATAAAAGCCCGGGCTGAACAGCCTGTTGGACGTGGCGGCCAGTTCTTCGAGCCAGCGGGGATCCGGCGCGAATTTTCCGGCTTTCCAGCGGTCTATGGCCTCCCGGTAGACTTTGACACAATTGCCCACGTAATAAATCCCCTTCATGCGGCCCTCGATTTTCAGGGAGTCGACGCCCGCGTCCAAAATTCGGTCCAGAAACTCCACGGCGCACAGGTCCTTGGCGCTGAAGATATAACTGCCGCGCTCATCTTCGATGACGGGCATATACTGACCCGGACGCTTTTCCTCGACGACGGCGTAGCGCCAGCGGCAGGATTGGGCGCAGTCGCCCCGGTTGGCGTCCCTTCCCGTCAGATGATTGGAGAGGACGCAGCGGCCCGATACGGCCATGCACATGGCCCCGTGAACGAAGACTTCCAGCTCCATGTCGGGGACTCGGTCCCGGATTTCTTTAATCTCGTCGAGGGTCATTTCCCGGGCCAGAACGACCCGGGACGCGCCCATGTCCCGCCAGGCCCTGACGGAACGCCAGTTTGTGTTGCTGGCCTGGGTGCTGACGCTGATCGGGAGCCCGCTTTCCTCCCGGACGACGGCGAAAACTCCGAGGTCCGCCACGATCACGCCGTCGGCGCCGACGCTTTCCAAAAAACGAACATAAGCGGGGAGCTGATCCAACTCCCCGTTGTGCGGTATCGTATTCAAGGTGATATAGACTTTCTTTCCCCGGGCGTGGGCCCAGGCGATGGCCCCGCTGAGTTCTTCGTCGGAAAAATTGCCGCTGCCCGCCCGGAGATGGCAGAGCCTCCCCCCGAGATAGACGGCGTCGGCGCCGTAGTGAAGGGCGGTCTTCAATTTTTCCAGATTTCCGGCCGGCGCCAGCAGTTCCACGGTTTTCATAAATCCTCCGTTTCCGTTTATTCCATGTGGGGGGTATAATTGTCAAAGCGGGTAAATTCACGGAAGAAGCGCAGTTTTACCTTGTCGGTGGGGCCGTTTCTGTGCTTGGCGATGATCACGTCCACGAGGCCCTTTTCCTCGCTGTCCTCGTTGTAATAGTCGTCCCGGTAGAGGAACATGACGATGTCGGCGTCCTGCTCAATGGAACCGGATTCCCGTAAATCCGACAACAAGGGGATTTTCGGGTTTCGCGCTTCCACGGCCCGGGAGAGTTGGGAAAGGGCTATTATCGGAATATCGAGCTCACGGGCCACGCCCTTCAGCGCCCGGGAGATTTCGGAAATCTCCTGCTGCCGGTTGAAATCGCCGCGGCCGCCGCTCCTGCCGTGGATCAGCTGCAAGTAGTCGATCACGATGAGGTCGAGCTTGCCCGTGGATTTCATGCGGCGGGCGATCGTGCGGATCTCCAGTTCGTTGATTACGGGCATGTCGGCGATATAGACGTTTGTCTTGGCCAGCCGTCCGAGGGAGACGCCCAGCGCGCCGAAATCACTTTCCGAGAGGAAGCCGTTTTTGATCTTTTCGAGTTCGATTTTCGCGTCCACGGCCAAAAGACGCTGGGTCAGCTGGGACTCGGACATTTCGAGGCTGAACACGAGGACCGAATGCTTTTCCTCCGATTTGGCCGCGTTCAGGGCGATATTGAGGGCAAAGGCCGTCTTTCCCATGGAAGGTCGGGCCGCGATAATGATGAGGTCGGAATTTTGAAAGCCGCCGGTCAGTTGATCCAGCCCCGCGTAGCCTGAAGATACGCCGGTCAGGCCCTTTGTCTTGAAGACTTTGTCGATGCGGTCGATCTCCCCCTGCAGGGCCTCGGCCAGAGGAATGATATTTTTGGCCCGCTTGCTTTCGGTGATTTTGAAGATGTTGCGTTCGGCCCGGTCAATGATATTTTGTACGTCGTCGTTTTCGTTGATGGCGTCTTCGACGATCTTCGTGCCGATTTCTCCCAAGCGGCGAAGCCGCGCCTTGTCTTGAACGGTCTGGGCGTAAGAGAGAATATTGGCCGCCGTGGGGACGCTGTCGAGGATTTCCGACAGGATTTCCTCTCCGGCGCTGTCTTTGAAATTTCCGCTTTTTCGAAGCATTTCGGCCACAAGGGCCACGTCGATCTTCTCGTTTTTCTCAAACAGTTGCAACATGGCGTCGTAGATGCTCTTGTGGGCCCGGGTCGTAAAATCCTCGGTTTCCACGATTTCCATGACGTCGTCGATGCGCTGGGGCGCGAGAAAAAGCGCGCAAAGTAAAGCCCGCTCCACTTCCACGCTCGAAGGCAGTTTTTTCAGGTTATCGTTTTCCATAGTATTCTCCGCTTCAGAGGGATTCTTCCACGAGCAGCTTGACTTCCGCCTTGACGTCCGTAAAGAGCTTTACGGCCACCGTATGCTCGCCGAGGGATTTGACGGCGCTGTCGCCGATTTTTTTCTTGTCCACAAGAACGCCGAAGGTCTCCTCAATGGCCTGGGCGATTTCCTTTCCGGTCACGGAACCGAAAAGCTTTCCGTTTTCGCCGGTTTTTACGGCGAGTCGCACGGCCTTGGACTCAAGCAGCGTCTTCAGCTGCCGGGCTTTTTCCTTTTCGGCCTCGTTTTTTTGGTCTTCTTTTTTCTTCAGATTTTCGATCTTTTTGAGCTCGTCGGCCGTGGCGAGAATCCCCTTTTTATTCTTGATCAGAAAATTGTGGGCGTAACCGTCGGAAACAAGGACAATATCGCCCTTTCTACCCTGACCGGCCACGTCTTCCAGCAAAATTACCTTGAGTTTTGCCATAGGTATCAACCCCTTTGCGAATGAGATTTTATGATTTCTTCCGGAAATGCAGGACCCTCCGGTCAAAGGCGGCGACGCCCCCCACGATAAAGGAAAAGACCGGAATCGCGATCGTCACATAACACGAAAGGAAATGAAAGAGATAACGGTAGCGAAAATTGGGAAAATTGTAGCAAAGCGCCTCATAGATGCTCTTCATGCCGTAGAAGGCGAAGATCACCAGCCCCATTTCCTTGATATTGATGATGTAATAATTGCCGGGCAGCCAGAAGCGGTCCAGGAAAAAAGGCGCGATATAGAGGATCAGCCACCAGTAGGAAATGTCCCAGTCCAAATAAGAGGCGTGTTCCATAAACAGATAGCTCAAAAACGTGCAAAACATGGCCGAGAGAAACATGGCCGAAATCAGGCTCTTTGTCCCTTCCCCGATGAGGATCGCGAATTTTTCAGGATCTACTTTCAAGAGGGCGCTGATGGTCTTGAGCAGTTCCTCATTGCCCGTCACATAGCGGACCGCGAAGCTTGACCCCAGGACAAGCCCGATACTCGCGGCCAGGGAAACGACGACGATCTTGTCGAAGGTCTTCCAGTTCCGATCCCGGAGCTTCGCGTAGAGAAACTCCACGACGCAGAAAAGCCCGATGTAAAAAAACAACAGTTGCGGCATAAATACGCCGATGACAATGACGGGCGCCGCGTTGATCACGACCTTTTCCCGAAGGCTCAATCCCCAGACTTTCCGGAATTTGTACACCGGAATCAGGAAAGAGAGAAAAGGGAAGAGGAGCGACAGCCCAAACAACAAAAGGATAATGACAATCCCGCTTAGTATACTCATTCAGCCTCCGTCACTCGATGAGGATATCCCCATTCTCGAAAAAGTCCGCCAGTTGGTCGCCCATGTTTTTTTCCGGCTTTTTCTTCCCGGCCGCCTCGGGTTCCGCCACCACATAGTGTAGCAGAATTCCCGGATGGATCCGGTTCCGGACGATCTGTAAAAAGGGTTCTCCATAGCTCCTTTGCTCCATGAGGCCCTTGGAATAGGCGTCATCCTTTGAAAAGCTTATGTAGAGCACATTCCGGTCGACCCGATAGGGCCGCGCCGAGCGCAGGATCGCGCGGTACGTGGGCTTTTCCTTTTTGGCCGCATTTAAAATATCGTTCCATTTCGTACGGATTTCCTCGAGGGAAAGGGAAATGTCGGGATCGACGCCGCCCTGTCCGCCGCCCGCGGCGACGACTTTCTCTTCGACCCGCTCGATGATCTTTTCCCGGATCTCCACTTCTTTGACGCTGTTCATGATCCGGTCCGCGATCACATAGCCCACGAGTCTTTTGTCTTCCTCGTATTTGAATTTGTTCAGCCCGTCATAAACGGCGCCGATAATGTGCAGTCCGTCTTCGGCGGGGAGCTCGTTTTTGCTCATGAGATTCTTGCAGTATTTGGCGAAATCCTTGAAAAAGAGCTCAACCTCAAGGGATTCGAGCCAGTATTCATCAAGTTTCAGCGTGGCGTCCCGGAGGTTTCCCCCGAGGACGATGTCGAGAAAATCTTTCATTTTCTTTGCGGGCGTGACCCCGAGGGTCTGCTCGCAGCGCTCCACGGTGATCTTTTCGCCGTAGCAGGTGATCATCAGGCGCTCGAGGATGGAAATGGCGTCCCGCATGCCTCCGCCCGCGCTCTCGTAGATCATGGCGTAGACGTCCTCGTCGAGGTCGATGGCTTCTTCCTTCGCGATATATTCGAGGCGTTGGCGCATTTCCGCAAAGACCACGGTCTTGAAGTCGTAGCGCTGGCAGCGGGAAATGATGGTCGGGAGGACCTTGTCGGGCTCCGTCGTCGCCAAAATGAAAATCACGTGATCGGGGGGTTCCTCCAGCGTCTTCAGGAGCGCGTTGAAGGCCTCCTTCGTCAGCATATGGGCCTCGTCGATGATATAGATCTTCTTCCGGCCGCTGGAGGGCTGGTAGTTGATTTTTTCCTTGATCTGCCGGATCTCGTCGATCCCCCGGTTGGAGGCGGCGTCGATTTCCACGAGGTCGATGAAATTCCCCTCGTTTATGGCGACGCAGTTGTCGCAGGTATTACAGGGTTCGTCGGTAAAGCCCTCATGGGCGAGACAGTTGACGCCCTTGGCGATGAGCCGGGCAATCGTGGTCTTACCGAGGCCGCGGGGACCCGTAAAGAGATATGCGTGAGAAATTTTGCCGCTTCTGAGCGAGGCCTTCAAGGTGCGTACGATTTCTTTCTGCCCCGCGATCTCCTCAAAATCTTTGGGTCTGTATTTCCGGTATAACGTAATATGCTGCATGATATCCACTCCGTTTCGGGACGAAAGCAATTTTGTAAAACTTCATTATATATTCTATCATATTTTTGGAAAAAGTGAAAGCCGATTCTTTTCTTTCCCGAAACCGGCGCCGATGGCGGACGCCGGGCAGGATTTCCGGCAGCGGCCGCAGCGGATGCACTCGGGGCCGTTGATGTTTTTGAGAACGTCCACATTCATGGGGCAGGTCCCCGCGCAATGCCCGCAGCCCGTGCATTTGTCCCGGGCGATCCCGTAGCGGTACAGCGACAGGCCGTTGAAGCCGGCGTAAAGGGCCCCCAGGGGGCAGAGATACTTGCAAAATGGGCGGTAAATCATAATTCCCAGCGCAATCAAAAAAAGCAGGATCCCCAATTTGAAGAAAAAGAGAAAGCCCAGCAGATTCCGGATCCCGCCGTTGGCGACTGCCAGAGGAAGCCCCGCGAAGAGCGTCCCGCCGGGGCAGATCCACTTGCAAAACCAAGGCAGGCCGAGGCCGAAGACATCCAGCGCCAAAAGGGGCAGTAAGATCACAAAAACCACTAAAATTCCATATTTCAAGCGCCGGAGGGGGCGATCCCCGGGAAAGGTTCCGATCTTCCGAAAGAAGGGAATTTTCCACAGCAGATCCTGAAAAAAGCCGAAGGGACAGAGCCAGCCGCAGACAAAACGGCCCAGGGCGGCCCCGAAGACAAACAAAAACCCCAGGGCGTAAAAGGGAAAGCGCCCCGCGGCCAGAAGCCCCTGCAACGCTCCCATGGGGCAGGAACCCAGCGCTCCCGGGCAGGACCAGCAATTGAGTCCCGGCAGACAGAGGGATTTCAGCCGCCCCTGATAAATCGTTCCCCGGAGAAAGCCCTTGAGATAAAAATTGCTGAGCAGAAAAAAGACGGCCTGAAATCGCTCGCGCATGGGATCACCCGATCCCGACGCATTCAAGGCAGACCCGGACGGCCCGCTGCAGGATAAGCCGGACTTCCCCGTCATGGAAGCCTATCCAGAGAAAAAGTGCACCGAAAAAGAACAAAATGATCGTTATTCGGTTACTTGACCGCTTGCAGAACTTCTTCAATTTTGGCCTTCCAATCCGCTTTGCTCGCCGATCCGATGAGATGCTTGCCGATAACCTTCCCTTCGCTGTCTACAAAGACCGTATCGGGGATAAACTGGATATTGCCCAGCCAGGGGAAAAGCTCCGTCGCGGGCAGCATATGCGTGTAGTCCGCCTTGGTTTTTCCGACGATCTCCCGGGCCTTTTGTACCTGCGCCTCGTCCAGATCGCCGTTTTCCTTGAGCGTATCGATCACGAGCCCCACAACGGCAAAATCCCTGTCGGCATATTCCCGGCTGATCTCGCCGAGATGCGGCATTTCCTCAAGACAGGGCGGGCAGAACGTCCCCCAGACATTGAGCAGCGTGACTTTGTGTTTGGCGAAATCCGCCCGGGTGAAGGTCCCCCCGTCAAGGGTCTTGGCGGTAAATTCGGGGAATTTCTCCCCCGCGCAAAAAAGCTGCGCCGACAGCGCTAATAGGCCCAGAAATATCACTATTTTCGCTTTCAGATGGTTCATATTGCCACTCCTTGTTTCCTTTTGCAAATAAAAATCGGTTTTTTCGTCCTTACAGGATCTGCATCCCTTGTTTTGCCTTTTTGACCGTTTCGACGTCCGTCAGCGTCTCCGCCAGCAGAAAACCGAATTCCAGAGCCCGTCCGGCGCCGACGCCCGTAATGAGATTGCCGTCCTTTTCGACGATGTTTCCGGTCACCTGATAGGCGCCCATCTGATCCCGGACGCCGCTGTGACAGGTCAGCTTCCGGTCCGCCGCGAGGCCGTTTTTCACGAGGACCGTCGGCGCGCCGCAAATGACGCCGACCAGTTTCCCGCCGTTGTAGTAGGCCTTGAGGACGTCCCCCACGGCTTTGGACTCGCCCAGGCGGGCGTAGCCGGGATAGCCCCCGGGCAGGATCAGGAGATCCCCGTCGCCGAGGTCTGTTCCCGCCAGCGGCAGATCCGCCGTTACCGCCACCCCGTGGGATGAGGCGACGCTTTTTCCTTCTCCGATGGCGACGGTCTTGACCGTGACGCCGCAGCGGGTCAGAATGTCATGGGGCGCGAAGGCCTCGATGATCTCGAAGCCCTCGGCCAACAGAATATACGCTTTTTTCATATTTCCTCCCTTTTACGCGTCGAGCTTCCCTTTCCGGATCATGGAAAGGGCGAACTCGTGGGCGTCCAAAACGGCCGAATCGTGGGTCTGCTTGCGTTCGCCCTCATGGCAGCTGTTGATCACGATCTGCCTGTGTTCGAAGACGTTTCGCTCCAGTTGTTCCACGCTCAGCGCTCCGGCTTTGTACTGCGCCACCAGCGCGTCATACATTTCGCCGAAGGTCTTGTCATACAGCTCTTCGGCCCAATCGTCAAAAAAATCCATGGTCTTCCCTTCTTTTGTACGTTTTGATCTGTTCAACAGGTATTTCTGTTTCAGCGGAAATGTCGTGTTCCTCTGATCTACCGTTCCACGGAAAAGCGGAACAGGGTCTTTTGCTTATACGGATGATTTTTGTCCGTAATTTTGAGTTTCTCCGGCGCGAAGCGGAATATATCCGTAAAATTCTGGGTTTCGAGGCAGATGGCTTGATGTTTTTTACAAATTTTTCCGTTTTCCATGGGACCGATGCCGTCGCCGTAATTGGCCGTATAGACGACCACGATGTTCTGGTCGCTGTATACCTCCATTTTTCTGCCGCTGTCGGGGTCTTTGAGCGCGCCGGCGTATTTGTTTTCTTTTTTGTCGATCACAAAGCCGTGGTCAATGCCGCCGCCCACAATGGCGATCTGGGGATCATCGGCCGAAAGCGCCTTCCCGATTTTTTTCCATGAGCGGAAATCAAAGGGCGTTTCCGCAACGTCCCGGGCCTCCACGGGCAGCGTGTCCTCATCGACCGCCGAGTATTTGGACGCGTTTAATTTCAGCAAGTGATCGCCAATGGTTTTTTTGCAGTCCCCGCTTAAGTTGAAATAAGCGTGGTTTGTGAGGTTGAGAAAGGTGGGGCGGTCGCTTTCCCCCGCGTAGTCAATCAGGAGGTCGGCGTCCTTCAAAATATAGTTGACCTTGACCTTGACGTTTCCTGGAAAGCCCTGATCGCCGTCGGGACTCTCCAAGGTCAGCGAAAGGCCCACATAGTCGTCGCCCCGGAGTTCCTCCGCCGTCCACACCCGCCGCGAAAAGCCCTCGGCGCCGCCGTGCAGCGTATTCCGATCTTTGTGGTTGATCGAAAGGGGCCAGGTCTTGCCGTCCAGGACAAATTCCCCTTTGGCGATCCGTCCCGCCACGCGTCCCACGAGCGCGCCCACGGTCCCGGGCTTTTCCTCGTAGTCCGTTACGGTCGGAAGACCGATCAGCACGTTTTCCATCCTGCCGCTGCGGTCTGGGGTCGTAATCTTCCTCAGAATCCCGCCGTAGGTGATGATTTCCACCTCCAGTTGGTCGTTTTTCAGGGTATATTTCGTTACCGCTTCGTTTTTCTTTGTAACGCCGAAGGCTTCACTGATGATATCCATGATATTTTCCTCCTTGTGCCGTTTTGTCGCGGGCAATCCCGATGTTATTTTTTGATGTCTTTCGTATCGATGATCAAGGTCACGGGGCCGTCGTTCAAAAGCTCCACCTTCATGTCGGCGCCGAATTCCCCGCATTCCGTATGGACTCCCGTTTCCCGGGAACGTCGGATATACCGCTCGTAGAGAGGTATGGCGGTCTCGGGTCTCGCGGCCTCCGTAAAGCCTGGCCGTCTGCCCTTGACGCAGTCCCCGTAGAGCGTAAACTGTGAGATCACAAGGACTTCGCCGCCGATTTCCGTAAGACCGAGGTTCATTTTCCCGTCGGCGTCCTCAAAGACCCGAAGCGAGTTGATTTTGGCCGCGAGCCAGTCCGCGTCGGCCTCCGCGTCGCTGTGGGTGATCCCCAGGAGGACCAGGAAGCCCTGTCCGATTTTGCCGAGGAGCTTCCCTTCCGCGGCAACGCTGGCGTATTTGACTCTTTGCACGACTGCGCGCATTTTTTCCTCCCCGGCTTTTCGCCTGTTCAATGTCCGTTCAGACAAAAAGCCCTTTCTCGCTTTGGCGGAAGAATTCAAGAACAAGAGCCGTCAGCAACGGAAAGCCCTTTTTCAGGCTTTCGATATCGATCCATTCCTCCCGGGTGTGAGCGCCGTCGCCCACATAGCCGCCGATGGAAACGCTGGGGACGCCTATGGAAAAGGGTATGTTGCAGTCGGTGGAACCCGAGTGGAATTCCGGCGCTTTTCCCGTATAGAGGGCCGCCGCGTCGGCCACTTTCCGCTCATAGGCCGACTGGAGATCCTTGTCGACGTCTCCCATGCAGGGCCGCAGGCCCATGATTTCAGTATCTACGGTAATCCCCATTTGCCGGTAGGCCGAGGTCATCGTCTCAAAAAGGCCCATCATGGCGTCCAGGTGCTCCCGAACGTCGGAGCGGTATTCAAAGAGCATTTCCGCGTTTTGGGCGATGGTGTTGACCGAGGTGCCGCCGGAAATCGAGCCCACGTTGTAGGTCGTCTTGCCTCCTTCGGGGACTTTAAGCCCGTAGAGGGCGTTGATCAGCGAAGACATGCAGGCGATGGCGTTGCGGTTCCCAAAATTGCTGAAGGAATGGCCCCCTTCGGTTTTGATCGTCACCTTGTAGCGGGCGGAGCCCACGGAATAATTGTAGCAGCCCTCATAGGTTCCGTCAAAGGAAATAAAGTATTTCATTTGTTTGCCGTAGGTCTCACAGATCTTTCTTGAGCCCCGGAGATTGCCCAGGCCTTCTTCGCCGCTGTTGCAGACAAAAAGGATCCCGTAATCGGGCGTGAAATTGTTTTTCACCACATAGCGGGCGATCAGCATCAAAAGCGCGAGATTGGCCGTGTCGTCGCCTACCCCCGGAGAATACAGCCGGCCCTTTTCTTCCCGGAGCGGCATGGGTTCCGTATCGGGAAATACGGTGTCCGTGTGGGCCATAATCACCGCCAGTTCGTTTTTCCCTTCGGTTTTCCAGGGAAGGACGACATTGTCCGCGTCGTCAATGGCGGCGCCCGGCACGCCGTTTTTGTCAAACCAGGCCTTGCAAAAGGCCGCCCGCTTCTCCTCGTGGTTGGAAGGGGCCGTGACGCCGCAGAGTTCTTTGATCAAATCCAGCAGTTCCTCGTGCATCCCCGCCACATCGGCAAGGATTTTTTCGTTCAATTGAAAAGACATGTTTCCTCCTGTTCCCGCGCTTATTTGGCGGCGGGTTCTGTTTTGTCCGTATTCGCGCCGTAATCGCAGCAGTCCCGGATCTCGCATTCCGCGCAGCGGGGTCGTCGCGCGACGCATTTGTCCCGCCCCTGCAGGATCAGAAAGTGGGAAATGTTGATCCATTGGTCCCGGGGAATGATTTTCATCAGTTCCCGCTCGATTTTGACGGGATCCTCGAGGTCCGACACGAGGCCGGTCAGGTTGGCGAGACGCTTCACATGGGTATCGACAGTAATCCCGTCGGCAAGCCCCCAGATCTCTCCCCTGACGACATTGGCGGTCTTCCGCCCCACGCCGGGCAGTGCCGTCAGCTGGTCCATATCCCGCGGAATTTCCCCGCCGTAAACCTCAAGCAGCTTTCGGGCGCAGGCCTGGATGTTTTTCGCTTTGTTGTGATAAAAACCCGTGCTGCGGATCCGTGCTTCGAGATCTGACAGCGGCATGGCCGCAAAGTCTTCGGGTCGGTTGACTTCCCGGAACAGCTTTTCCGTGACCATATTGACCCTGACGTCGGTGCATTGGGCCGAGAGGATCACGGAAACCAGCAGCTCAAAGGGCGATCCGTAACTGAGGGCGCATTGGGGTTCGCCGAATTTTTCCCGCAGTCGTGCGAGAATCTCCGCGGCCTTTTTTTCTTTTTTTCCTTTTTTCGGCATGATTACCCCTCGGCCAGGACGAGCTTGTAGTATTTTTTCTTTCCGAGACGGACGAGGGGCTCTCCTTGTTTGAAGAGCTCCGCCGTCAGCGGCAGGTCATGGCTTGTGACTTTTTGCTCATTGAGGCTCATACCGCCCTGATCGATCAGTCGTCTGCCGTCGCTGGTGGTCTTGAGAGCGCCGCTTTTGGCGAGAAAGGCCACGATGCCGATCCCCAGATCCGCCGGCGCAAGCGTCAGGGCCGGGACATGGCTCATGTCTGCGCCGCCCGAAAAAAGAGCTTCCGTGGCCGAGCGGGCTTTTTCCGCCTCGGCCTCTCCATGGATCAGACGCGTCACCTCAAAGGCGAGGACTTTCTTGGCCTCGTTGATTTTTTCGTCCCGGAGGCTTCCGAGCCGCCGGACTTCGTCCATGGGGAGAAATGTCAGGAGCGCCAGGCATTTTCCGACGTCGCCGTCTTCCACGTTCCGCCAGTACTGGTAAAAGTCGTAGGGCGTCGTCTTGGCGGGATCGAGCCACAGAGCGCCTTTGGCGGTCTTTCCCATTTTCTTCCCCTCGCTGTTTGTCAGCAGCGGAAAGGTCATGGAATAGGCCGGTTTTTTCGCTTTCTTCCGGATCAGCTCCACGCCCGCGATCATGTTGGACCACTGGTCGTCGCCGCCCATTTGCATGACGCAGCCGTATTTTTCGTTCAATACGTAAAAATCATAGCCCTGCATCAGCATGTAGTTGAATTCGAAAAAGGACAGGCCCTGCTCCATGCGGCTTTTGAAACATTCGGCGGCCAGCATCCGGTTTACGGAAAAATGGGTTCCCACTTCCCGCAGAAAATTCACGTAATTCAGCTCAAGGAGCCAGTTGGCGTTATTGTCCATGATCGCTTTGCCGTCGGAAAAATCAATGAATTTTTCCATTTGCCGGCGGATGCAATCGGCGTTTTTGGCGATGATTTCCCGCGTCAGCATGGGCCGCATGTCCGTCCGTCCGCTGGGGTCCCCGACCATGACGGTGCCGCCGCCTACGAGGGCGATGGGCCTGTGGCCGAAGCGCTGCATATGGGCCATGGCCATCATGGCGATGAAGTGGCCCACGTGGAGGCTGTCCGCCGTGGGGTCAAAGCCGATATAAAAAGTGATTTTTTCCTTCGCCAGCAACTCCCGGATCTCTTCTTCGTGGGTGAATTGCGCGATAAATCCCCGTTCCTGCAATACGTCAACAACACTTGCCATTTTTCCGTTTCCTCCGTTTTCGATACTTTCCTGTCCTTCGGTTTTCTTTTTTATGCGATAATTATATCACAGTTTTTCGGTTTTTTGAAATGATATTTTGGCGTTCCGCCGGATTTTCGCCGGGATAAAAAAAGGGACGCCTGCGCGTCCCGCTTTTTTCAGACTACTTTGATGTTGGATGCCTGAGGTCCCTTCTGCCCGTCGACAACGTCGAAGGTCACTTCTTCGTTCTCGTTGAGGGTCTTGAAGCCGTCTTTCTGAATCTGGGAAAAATGCGCGAATACATCTTTTCCGTCTTCACCGGTGATAAAACCAAAGCCCTTTTCGGGGTTGAACCATTTTACTTTTCCTTTCATTGTTCCTCCATAAATAATAAGATTTGAATGATACAAAAATTCAGGTTTTTATGACAGTCCCTATGACTGCTGGATCTTTAATACTTACGGAAGATACAATGGTAAATCTCTGTAATTATTAAAATCTCATAAAACGAAATTTCTATCACTTCGCCAAATTATACTACATTTCTTGCAAAAAGTACAGCTTTTTATGAAATTTTTTCAAAATATTTTTGATTTTTTTGCATACTTCGGCTTTTCGTTGTGCGTTATTTGGCTGTAATGCTGTTTTTGTGCGTTTTTGTCGAATTGATATTTTTTCCCGCCAGGGGGGCCTTCTCTTTTACCGCACGCTGTATCCGCCGTCGACGACCACGTCGGAACCCGTCGTATATCCGGCCGCGCCGGAGGCGAGATAGAGAATCGCCGGAATCAGCTCTTCGGGATCTCCCATGCGATGCTGGGGAATCAAAGGCATCCAGGCGTCTTTGAGTTCCTGCGGGGTATCCACTGACATGGGGGTCGCGATATACCCGGGGCTGATGGAATTGACCCGGATCCCGTAGGGGGCCCATTCCACGGCCAGGGAACGGGTCATGTGGATGACGCCGGCCTTGGAGGCGTTGTACGACGCCTGCCACTGAGGGACATTGACGATGGAGCCGCTCATGGACGCCATGTTGATGATGCTGCCCCGGATGCCCGCCGCGATCATTTTGCGGCCGACGGCCTGGCAAATGAGGAATTCGCCGGTCAGATTGATCTCAATGACTTCGCGCCACTGGGCCGCCGTGGCGTCAAGTGTGTCCTGATGTATGCAGACGCCGGCGTTATTGAAGACCACATGAACGCCGCCAAGCGTTTCAAAGACGTCCGCCACCGCCTTTTCGACGTCCCGCTCCTTCGTGACGTCCACGCGGTAATCATAACATTTCCCGCCTTCGGCCTCAATCAAGCGCACGGTTTCGTCGGCGCCGGAGCGCGCGAAATTCACGACGGTCGCCCCGGCCCGGGCCAATCCCAGAGCGACAACCTGCCCTATGCCTCTGCCGCCGCCGGTCACCAGGGCCACTTTTCCCTTCAAGCTGAACATTTCTTCGAGATACATTGCGTCTTACCCCCTTCGGTCTTTGATGTTGGTCTTGCGTCTATTGTACCACGGAATTTCTTCGGCGTAAAGCCCGATTTTTCCTGTCAGAGGGACCGTAAATCCCGGATTCGGCCGCTCTTTCCGGATCTATGCCCACGAATCCCGGATTTGATGAAAAAAATGCATAATTTTTTCCGGGGAATTTTCCATTTTGCTCTTGACATTTCTCTTGAAATATGGTAAATATGATAGTGTAAACTTGTCGACAAGATAAAAATTGCCAGCGGTGTAAATATAGTGCGTGTATTTATACCCGAAACAAGTTTTACCTATCCTCATGATGTCCTATTAAACGAAGACCTGTTTTACATAGAACGGGTCTTCGTTTATTTTTCCCTTTGAGGAAGTACTTGAAAAGGAAGCCGCTTTGTGTTAGAATAAATTGTAGATCACGAAGAAATCAAAACGAGCGGGAGACGCAAAATGAAAAGAATTCTATGGGCCCTGTGTTTTGTGGCCGCGTTGAATATTAGCGCCGCGGGGGCGGGCGTTACGGAACTGGCCCGGGGCGAAGACGGGCTGACGTACGACGCCGGGAGCGGCGCCCCCTACACGGGGACGGCCGCCGATTACTATGAAGGCGGCGGGAAAAAAGCGGACATCCCCTTTGCGAACGGGAAAATTCACGGGATCCTGAAGCTCTACCACGAAAACGGGAATTTGCAGGGGGAAATTTCCTACAAGGACGGGATCGCCGACGGCATTGTCCGGGAATATTACGAGAGCGGCCTTTTGAAAACGGAAACGCTCTACCGGGACGGGCTCAGGAACGGCATGACCAAATCCTATTACGAAAACGGGAAAATCAAATCCTTCGCCAATTTTGCAGCCGACAAGAAAAGCGGCGTCGAAAAAATCTACGACGTCGACGGCAATCTGCTCTCGGAAACGGAATACGCCGGAGGTCTGCGCAACGGGGAGGCCAAACGCTGGTCCGCCGACGGGACCCTGATCGAGGAGGCCAATTACCGGAACGATAACTATGACGGCGTGATCCGCCGTTATTACCGGAACGGGAAACCCGCGACGGAAGTGACCTACAAAGACGGCAAGGTCAGCGGAAAGGCCAGACAGTTCAGCGAAAGCGGCGAGGAACGAAATCCGCAGGGCAAGCTGGAAGGGCTCAAGGACGGCGGTAAAGCGCCCGAACTGAAAATCCACGGAAATATTCCCGACGAGGAGAAAGACGCCCCGGCGGCTTCAAAGAAAAAGCCGGAAAAAAAGCCCGTGGAAAAGAAGACCGAAACAAAAAAGAAGTGAACGAGCATAAAAAAGTCATAAAGATGAGGGTTGAACGATGAAAAAAATACTGATTGCGATCATGTTGTGCGCGGCGGCGCTCTGCGCCAAAGTCGTCAATTCCGGCGACCTTGAAAAAAGGAACGGACTCTGGTATGAGACGAAACAGACGAAACCCTTCAGCGGGACGGCCAGGGCTTTTTACGAAGGGGGGCAGACGCGCACGGAGCTGAGCTTTGTGGAAGGCGTCCCCGAAGGCCCCTCCAAAGGCTATTTCCCCGACGGTAAACTGCGGTCGGAGGGCAATTTTGCCCAAGACAAAAAGACCGGCGTCTGGAAGCACTATTTTGAAAACGGGAACGTGCAGATCGTGGAGGAATACAGCGGCGACAGCTGCGTTGTCCGCGAGTATTACGAAAGCGGAATCCTTTCCATGGAGCGGGTCATCAAAGACGGCAAGCTCAACGGCCCCCTCAAATGGTACTATGAGACCGGGAAGCCCCAGGGGGAATGCAATTTTACCGACGACCTCCAGGACGGCGTCGAAACAAAATATTACGAAGACGGCGTCACGAAAAAATCCGAATACGCCTGGGTCAAGGGCGTCATTACCGGCCGCGGGGCGGAATATTACCCGGGCGGAGCGCTCAGGATCGAGGCGCAGTACAAGGATGACAAGAAGGACGGGCTTTACCGGGAGTTTTTCGAGGGCGGCGGCCTTCTGGGCGAGGTAAATTTCGCCGGCGACAAAAGGGAGGGCCTCTTGAAGCAGTACGACGCGGCGGGGAAGCTGATCCTCGAAGTGCCTTACAAAGACGATCTCAAAGAGGGCCTCATGAAGGAATATTTCCCCACGGGACAGGTCAAGACGGAAGCGGCCTTCTCCAAGGACCTTCTGAACGGATTCGTCAAGGAATATGACGAAAAGGGTAATGTGATTACAACAGTCGAATTCAGGGACAATGAACCCCTGGTCAAATAGGGATTCGGCAGGAAAGCAGGTGATTTGCAGATGAAACGAATACTGATTTTATACGCGTTTACATTTTCTCTGCTGACGATCGCGGCCACACTCGACAAAAGCAAAGTCGTCCAGAAAGACGGCCTTCTGTATGAGATCAAACGCAACAAGCCGTTTACCGGCGTGGTCAAAGGGACCTGGGAAAACGGATCCCCGGAATTTGAGGGGACATTCGCCAAGGGGATCGCCGACGGCCCCTTCCGGAGTTTTTATGACAACGGCATGCCCGAAAAGGAAATCGCCTACGCGGCGGGGAAAAAGGAAGGTCCCTCGCGGCTCTTTTACCGGAACGGAAAACTCAAAAAAGAGGCCCTTTACAAAGATGACCGGCTCGAAGGGGTCGTGACCGATTATTACGAGAGCGGCGCGAAAAAATCGGAAATCGCCTACGTCGCGGACAAAAAAAACGGCGAAGCCAGAATTTACGGCAAGAACGGGACCCTCAGCGACGTGATCCCCTACCGGGACGACAAGATTCACGGCGTCGCGAAGAAATTTGACGAAAACGGAAAACCCAAAAGCGAGATCAGCTATGAAAATAACGTCAAGAACGGACCCGGCACCTATTATCACAAAAATGGGAACGTGAGGGCAAGGGTGACCTGGGAGCGGAACAAGCTGGGCAAGCTCGTCCAGGTCTATGACGAGAAGGGAAAACTCGAAGACACCGTGACCTTTACCGAAGAGGATTTCGAGCAAAAGAAAAAGGCGGTAAAGCCGCCCGCGAAAAAGCCCGCAAAGGCGAAGAAAGCGCCGGCCAAGCCTGCCCAAGCGGCAAAGGCGAAGAAAGCGGCCGCCGCGAAAAAATGAAAACAGGTGAAAAGGGATGCGTTATCGCGTAATACTGGCCCACGGCTTCGGGAAATCCTACCGGGACATGGAGCCCCTCGAAAAAAACCTGACCGCCTTGGGCTACGAGGTGGACAATTTGAATTTTCCGCTGACCTTTCCGGCCATCGAAAAATCCGCGGGCATTCTCCGGGGATTTTTATTGGATCTCAAAGAAAGAGGGCTCTCCGACGAGGACGAAATCGTTCTGATCGGCTACGGCCTGGGCGGCGTCCTGATCGAAAAGACCCTGGCGGATCCGGAAGTCCGGGATATCGTCGACAAGATCCTCCTGATCGCGTCCCCCGTGCGGGATTCGGTGATCAGGCGGCGGATCAAGCGCATATTTCCCCTGCTGGACAAGATCTTCAAGCCCCTCAAAGCCCTCAAAAAAGGCAGGAAGTTCGCGATCGACAATCCCCGGGTGGAGATCGGGGTCATCATCGGGACCGAACCCTGCGGCTTTTTCAAAAAATGGCTCGGCGAGTACAGCGACGGCGTCCTGAGCCGCAAGGAATGCGAGCTGGATACGGCCAAGGACACGCTGGTCCTGCCTCTTGTACACAAGGAAATTCATAAAAAGCCGGGCACGGCCAAATACATCAGCGAATTCATCACCAAGGGGAAGTTCCGGGTCTATACGGAAACCTTCCATCGGAGCGAATGACGCGGGGCGAAAGGGTTTCGCCCTTTTTTTATCGGAAAAGCCCGGCCAAAAGCTCCGTCACGTTGAGGTGGAAGACGGACTCAAGGATCATCTTCGTGAGCACGATCCCGGTCACCGTAAGAAACACCGGCTTGATCAGGCGGCTGCCGCCCTTGACGGCAAAGCGCGCGCCGAGGAAGCCCCCGACCATCATGACGAGGCCGATGGAGACGGCCAGCAAATAGTGGGCCTTGCCGAAAATCGAGAACATGATCACGCTGGCGACGTTGCTCGCGAGGTTGTAGACCTTGGCGTTGCCGCTGGCGTTGGGAAAATCATAGCCCAGGATCTTGACGAGCCCGAAGATCAGGAAGGAGCCTGTGCCCGGTCCGAAAAACCCGTCGTAAAAGCCCATGACGAAGGCCATGAGCCCCCAATGCAGCGTGTTTTTTCGCGTGAGACCGCGGAACTCGTTTTTCGTTCCCATATTTTTATTGTACAAAGTATAGCAAAGTACGCCCAGGAGCATCACAATGGCAATGGGGTACAGCCAGTCCGCCTGGACAAAGCGGACGACCGTGAAGACGCCGAGGGCGGCCCCGATAAAAGAGCAGAGGACTGTTTTCCCGGCGAGCCGCCAGTTGACCAGGCCCGACTGGGCGAATTTGGCGAAGCTCGAAGTCGCGGAAAAGAAAGCCCCGATTTTGTTCGTTCCCAGGGCGATGTGGGGCGGAAGGCCCGAGGCCAGCCAGGCCGGGAGCGTGATGAGCCCGCCGCCGCCCGATATGGCGTCGATAAAGGCCGCGCAAAAGCAGGCGAGGGCGAGGAAAATCAGCGAAGCGGGTCTGAGTCCGAATAAGGTCGGCAAGGTAACATCTCCTTTGTTTCCCGGATTACCCGTATAGAATACCACAAATCGCGAAAAATGGCAACGGGTATTTGAAAATTCCGCTTACGCGCTTCGCTTTGTCGCTTTGTGACAACATTTTTCAAAAAAAGCTTGCAAAAATGGATGAATTAGGCTATAATAGGGAAAAAGTTTTTGGATTTTCATCAATTTTACAAAAATTACAAAAATCAAGGTGACCCTATGTTTGAAACAAGCATGAGATTGATCGTCTATATTCTACTGCTTTCGTGGAGTTATTACAATCTCATATAGCGTATCAAAGATCGGTTTCAAAGGATAAATATTCCGATGTCAAGTATTGCGGAACAGGGGCAGGAATTTTCCAAACATGGAAAATGTTCACATTCAGCAAAATGAATTTCATTTGACAACCAGATCAGGTTGTCTTTTTGATTAAAGGGGGGTTCAAATGAACATTACAAAGGTAAAGGCGGCAACGCTGAAAGCGAAACCGGATTGGAGCGATCTCGGATTCGGCAAGTATTTTACGGACTACATGTTTACGATGGAATACACGGAAGGAACGGGCTGGCACGACGCCAAAATCGTTCCCTACGGACCCGTATCCCTCGATCCGGGCGCCATGGTGCTCCATTACGCCCAGGAAGTTTTTGAAGGTATGAAGGCCTATAAGGCCAAAGACGGGAGAATTCTCATTTTCCGGCCCGAAATGAACGCGCGGCGCATGATGCGTTCCTGCGACCGGCTTGTGATGCCCCAACTGCCCGAGGAAATGTTCGTGGAAGCGGTCGAGGCCATTGTATCGGCCCAGAAAGACTGGGTTCCGGCCCTTCCGGGGACGACGCTCTACATTCGGCCCTTTATGTATGCCGATGACGTCGTGATCGGGGTGCATCCCGGCAAGACCTACAAATTCGTGATTATCCTGACTCCCGTGGGCAGCTATTACGCCGAGGGCATCAACCCCGTCAAGATCCACGTGGAGGAGGAATATGTCCGGGCGGCCAAGGGCGGCACGGGTTTCTGCAAATGCGGCGGCAACTACGCGGCCAGCATCATCGCCCAGGAAAAGGTCATGAAGGAAGGCTACGCCCAGGTGCTGTGGCTCGACGGCGCCGAGCGTAAATACGTCGAGGAAGTGGGCACCATGAACGTCATGTTCAAGATCGACGGCGAGGTCTGGACCGCGCCGCTGGACGGGAGTATCCTGCCCGGCGTGACCAGGGACTCCTGTATCGCGATTCTCAAGGACTGGGGCGTCAAGGTGCGGGAAGAGCTGATTCCCATTGATTTTCTCATGGACGCGGGCAAATCCGGAAAATTGGAAGAAGCCTTCGGCGTCGGGACGGCGGCCGTGATTTCCCCCATCGGACTTCTGCGCTACAAGGGCGATATCGTCACCATCAACGACTTCAAGACCGGCCCCCTCGCGAAAAAACTCTATGATTTTTTGACCGGTATGCAGTACGGGGATCTGCCCGACAAATACGGCTGGATCCATGAGGTAAAGTAAATCAAAAAGGACGAAGGCAGTGGAAATCAAAACCTATTTCGATAAACTGACGGAAGTCTACAGACACGATTTTGACATGATCACCCCCGTGGAGATCGGCGGAAAAAAATATCTCGGCTACGGGCATTTTTACGGGAAATCCGCCCGCTATGTGCTTGTAAAGCGGGCCACGCTCTGGACCGCCGAGGCTTTCGAACACGTGGTGTTCATGGCCGGCGGGGAGGATCTCGAGGCGGATTTCGCGGAAGCGCGCCACTTGATCGAAAACCACATGGAGGAAAACTATGTCAGAAACGGCAATAAATACCCGGAAAAAGACCATATGTACAGTTTTTTAACGGTTGTGATATTGACAAATCTGACTTTTGGGGGTATCATAAGAGAAAAGGTCAACAAATATAAATTTACTAAGAATTATATGTTTACTGTCCGTGGTTATTCAGAAGGGAGAATAATCATGGTAAACGTAGAAAATCAGGATATACTACTGAGCAGAGCCGCTAAAAAAATGGAAAAATTTTTTAAAACAATTTTTAGTTAGGAGGAGGAACAAAATGAGTAGCTTGGCAATCTTATTAGGATCCATCGTGATTTTCATCATTGCTTATCTGACTTACGGTTCCTGGCTCGCGAAAACATGGGGAATTGATCCCACCAAGGAGACGCCCGCCCACACGGAAGACGACGGCGGCGTGGACTATGTACCGGCAAAGGCGCCTGTACTCCTGGGGCATCATTTCGCTTCGATCGCGGGCGCGGGCCCGATTAACGGACCGATCCAGGCGGCTGTGTTTGGATGGGTACCCGTATTTTTGTGGATCGTGATCGGAGGCATTTTCTTCGGCGCGGTACAGGACTTTTCGGCCATTTTCGTTTCCATTCGCCACAAGGGACATTCCCTCGGCGAGGTTATTGAGGAGAATATCAGCCACCGCTGCAAGATCCTGTTCAGCGTATTCGCGTGGTTGGTACTTCTGCTGGTCGTAGCTGCCTTCGCGGATATCGTGGCTTCTTCGTTTAACGGATTTGCCCTGAAAAAAGAAGTTGTGGACGGCGTGGAAAAAGTCGTGCAGGTGGCCAATGACAACAACGGCTCCGTGGCGACGGCGTCCATGCTCTTCATTCCCCTGGCGGCCCTCTTCGGCTTCCTCGTTTACAGAAAGAACGCCCCGCTTTTGGTATCGAGCGTTGTGGGCGTAGCGTTGCTGGCCCTTTGCGTAGTCGGCGGACTGGCGTTCCCGATTCACATGAGCAAGAACTTCTGGCTCATCGTGATCTTCCTCTACATTGTTGTCGCTTCCGTAACGCCGGTGTGGATCCTGTTGCAGCCCAGGGATTATCTGAACAGCTTCCTGCTGTACTTCATGATGATCGCGGCCGTTGTGGGCATCGTGGGGACGAACCCCGCCGTGAGCATTCCCGCTTCCACGGGCTGGTTCGCCAATAACGCCGCCAAATGGCCCATGTTCCCCTTCCTGTTTATTACGGTAGCCTGCGGCGCCATTTCCGGTTTCCACAGCATCGTAGGATCGGGCACGACCTCCAAGCAGCTGGACAATGAAAAAGACGCGAAGATGATCGGATACGGCGGCATGTTGATCGAGTGCGTACTCGCCGTCATTTCCCTTCTGACGATCGCTTCCCTGGGCTATGAAGGCGCCAAGGGAATGGCGCCGCCTGTTGTATTCGCGACCGCCATCAAGAATTTCTTCGTGAACCTGGGCTTCGGCGCCTGGGCCGCAAACGCCACCTTTACGGTTATCCTGCTGGCCATTTCCGCCTTTGCGCTGACTTCCCTTGACACAGCCACAAGACTGGGCCGCTATATTTTCCAGGAGCTCTTCGCTTCCAAAGACGCCAACAGCAAGAACCCGCTGAACAACATGTTCGTCGCGACGATCATTACCGTATTCTTCGGCGGAATCCTGTGTATGGGCGGCTATCTCAACATCTGGCCGCTGTTCGGCGCCTGCAACCAGCTCGTAGCCGTTCCCGCGTTCCTCGCGGCGGCCACGTACCTCGGAAACAGAGGCCGGAACAACAAGATGTTCTATTTCCCGACAATCTTCATGATGGCGGCTTGTATGGTATCCCTGTTTATGAGCTTTATCGCCAACGTGAAAATCCTTGCCGCCGGAAACGGAAAGCTTCTCGTTCAGGGGCTGCAGACCGTTGTGATCGTACCGATTTTCGTACTGGCCATTCTGCTCTTCGTAGAAGGCTGGAAGACCATCGTGAACCCCCGCAAGGCAAAACTTGCCCAGGAACAGAGCGGCAAATAAGCGAAACGCTTGACGCAACAAGACAATTGAATAGGAAAAATCCGGGGCTGCCGCTTATGCGGCAGCCTCTTGTATTGGCGATAATTTCCCAAAAAAATCTTGCCACAAAGGAAAATATGCGCTATAATGAGGTATAGCGAAATGATCGGGAGGAAAAGATGTCGGGATCCGTCATCAAACTGATTGAACAATATAAAATCGTCGCGATCATCCGGGGCCTCTACGGACCGGCTCTGCTGAACCTGGCGGCAGCCCTGTACGCGGGCGGGATCCGGCTCCTTGAAGTGACCTTTGATCAAAGCGACCCCGACTGCCTCCGGAAAACCCCGGCGGCCATCGCGGAATTGCGCGAGCGCCTGGGAGAGGACATGCGCTTCGGGGCGGGAACGGTCTTGAGCGCGGAGCAGGCCAAAGCGGCCGGTCGGGCCGGAGCGGAATTTATCATTTCGCCCGATACGAAGGCGGCTGTCGTCGAAACCACAAAGGCCATGGGTCTTGTGTCGATCCCCGCGGGGATGACGCCCACGGAGATCCTCCGCGCCCACGAGCTGGGCGCCGATATGGTAAAGGTCTTCCCGGCGGCGTGGCTGGGCCTTTCCTGGTTTAAGGACATCCGGAGCCCCGTCAATCATGTGCCCATGATGGCCACGGGGGGCGTCAGCGAGGAAAACCTCGGGGCCTACCTGGCGGCCGGTTACGCGGCGGCAGGCATCGGCGGCCGTCTGACGGACAAGAATCTCATCGCTCTGGGGCGCTTTGACGAGCTCACGAAGCGGGCGGCGGCCTGTGTGCGGGCGGCGGAGGCAGCAAACTGACGCGCCGGAAATTTCGCGACTCCGCAGAAAAAACAATTGACAAGGCCCCTGAAATATGATAAAATATCAAATGTCTGAAATTCCAGACATACAAAAACTCTGTCACCACAGACGCCTGTCTGCGGGAGGATCTCATGATTTGATACCGTTTAAGAGTGGAGGTGTAAAATGCGCGTCAATATCCAGTTGGAATGTACGGAATGCAAGAGAAAGAATTACGTGACGACCAAAAACAAGAAAAATACCACGGAACGCTTGGAATTGCATAAATTCTGTCCCTGGGACAACAAAGTCACAGTGCACAAAGAAACGAAGAAATAACGGCCGGGCGGCTCAATTCCGCGTCGGTCGCTGAGGAACGCACAGGTCAATGGCTCAATTGGCAGAGCATCGGTCTCCAAAACCGAGGGTTGGGGGTTCGAATCCCTCTTGACCTGCCAGAAAATAATCAGGTGAATGATATAAATGAGTGTACGAAAGATCATAGAAGAGTATTCCAAGGTCCAATGGCCGAAAAAGAGCGAAGTCATTGAGGCGACGGCGTGGGTTATCACCATGAGCGTCGTGCTGAGCGTCTATTTGGGCATTTTTGACTTTGTAGCCAATACGCTGTTGAAGCGACTCGTCATGTTGTTTGGAGGATAGGATGGAAGCTGAAAAAAGAGTGGAAAAAACCATTGTCAAGCGCTGGTTTATGATTCACACCTATTCAGGCTATGAGAAAAAAGTCAAGACCGACCTCGAGCAAAAGATTGAGACCCTCGACCTGGCCGATATTGTTACCCGGCTTCTGGTGCCGGAGGAAATTTCCAACGAAATCGTCCGCGGCAAAAAGAAAGTGGTCGCGAGAAAGCTGTTTCCGGGCTATGTGATGCTGGAAATGACGGCGACCCGGGAAGAAAGCAGCGACGGCATCTATTTCAAAGTGGATCCCGAAGCGTGGTTTCATATCCGGAACACCAACGGCGTCACGGGTTTCGTGGGCGTCGGCTCCGACCCCATTCCCATGGAGGAGGACGAAGTCAAGAACATCTTTCGTATGACGGGCCTGGATCTGCCGGACGACATGAAAGTCCCCAAGGCGCAGGTCAAGATCAACTTCAAACTGGGCGATACGGTCAAGATTCTCGGCGGCGGCTTCAGCGGCCATCAGGGAAGCGTGTCCGAAATTGACATGGAACAGCAGAAAGCCAAGGTTATGATCGAAATGTTCGGGCGGATGACCCCGGTGGAAGTGGAATTCGGAAGCCTGGAAAAATACTGAGAGACCGGTTGAATACCGGCTTCATTTAGGAGGAACGGAAAAAAATGGCAAAGAAAGAAGTAATCGGACAGATAAAACTGCAGTTGCCTGCGGGTAAGGCAAATCCGGCGCCCCCGGTGGGACCTGCCCTCGGACAGCACGGCGTGAACATCATGGAGTTTTGCAAGGCCTTCAACGCCAAGACCCAGGAAAAGGCGGGATGGATCATCCCCGTCGTCATCACGGTCTACAACGACAGGAGTTTCACATTTATCACGAAGACCCCCCCGGCCTCGGATCTCTTGAAGAAGGCGGCCAACATCGAAAAAGCCGCGAAAAATTCCAAGACGGACACGGCGGGAACCATTACGACGGCAAAATTGAGAGAACTGGCCGAGACGAAGATGACCGACCTCAACGCCTCTTCCGTGGAAGCGGCCATGAAGGTACTGGCGGGTTCCGCCCGCTCCATGGGCATCAAAATCGCCGACTGATTCCGGCGGTTCGGACAAATATCCATCCTTCCGGCCAAGGCGCGGAGGGCACATTCAGTGGTAGGAGCAATCCGTTTACCCACATAAGGAGGAACAAAAGCAATGGCAAAGCACGGAAAAAAGTATGCGGAAGTCGCAAAACTCATCGATAGACAGAAGCTGTACGACGTCAAGGAAGCGATCGAAGTCGTGGAAAAGACCCGGACGGCAAAATTTGTGGAAACCGTGGAAGTCGCCCTGAGACTGGGCGTAGACCCGCGGCACGCGGACCAGCAGATCCGGGGTACGGTCGTACTCCCCAACGGGACCGGCAAAACGGTGCGGATCCTGGCCATCACCCAGGGCGACAACATCGAAAAGGCCAAGGCGGCCGGAGCCGACTACGCGGGCGCCGAGGAATACATCACCCAGATCCAGCAGGGCTGGCTTGATTTTGACCTCGTGATCGCGACCCCCGATATGATGCCCAAATTGGGTAAACTGGGAAAAATTCTGGGCACCAAGGGGCTCATGCCGAATCCCAAGTCCGGCACCGTGACCCCCAATATCGAAACGGCCATCCAGGAATTCAAAAAAGGAAAACTGGCTTTCCGCGTGGACAAGCTGGGTTCCATTCATGTGCCGATCGGCAAGGTCGATTTCGGCTCCGACAAGATCGAGGAGAACTTCAAGACCTTCATCGACCAGATCATCAAGCTGAAACCCGCGGCCTCCAAGGGGACCTACCTCAGGACCGTGGCGATTTCGCTGACCATGGGACCGGGCGTGAAGCTGGATCCGGCTCTCGTGACCAAATATGTTGGATAACTTCTTACGATAAAATCCAAACCAAAGACCGCAGGGGGCGAAAGCCTTAAATATCCTGCCGAGGTTTGATTATTTCATTCACAAACCTCAGATGCAGCACACCCCGTGTCAGCCCTTGCGGCTGCGGGGGGTATTTTGATGAAATGAGGAGGTGAAAAATCAGAATGGCAACACAAGCAAAGAAAGATCAGGTGGCGCTCCTGACGAAAAAAATCCAAGACGCCCAGTCCTTCGTTCTGATTGATTATCAGGGAATTACGGTAAACGAAGAAACGGAACTCAGAAGAAAAATGAAGGCGGCCGGGGCGGAATATCTGATCGCCAAGAACCGTCTGTTCAAGATCGCTTTGAAAGACGCCGGCGTAGACGAGAGCTTTGACGACGTCCTCGAAGGGACGACGGCCTTCGCCTTCGGGTTTACGGATCCGGTGGCGCCCGCGAAGATTGCCTATGACCTTTCCAAGGCCAAGGAAAAAGAAAAGCGGTTCAAGATCAAAGGCGGATTTCTGACCGGCAAGAGAGTACAGGAAGCCGACGTGAAAGCGCTGGCCTTACTGCCTTCAAGGGATCAGCTCCTGTCCATGGTGCTGAACGCGATGCTGGGACCGGTACGGAAGCTGGTCTACGCGACGGTGGCTATCGCCGACAAGAAGGAAGGAACGGCGGCCGCGGCGCAGTAAAAGTTTATCATGATCAATTCATTCGAATCGAAGGAGGAGTACAAGCAAATGGCATTCAATAAAGAGCAATTTATTGCGGATTTGGAGGGCATGACGGTTCTGGAACTCAAAGAACTCGTTTCGGCCCTGGAGGAACATTTCGGCGTGACGGCGGCTGCGCCTGTGGCGGTAGCGGCTGCGGGCCCGGCGGCGCCTGTGGAAGAGGAAAAGAATTCCTTTGACGTGACCCTGACGGCGGCGGGACCCAACAAGATCGCGGTCATCAAAGAAGTCAGAACCATCACGGGCTTAGGCCTCAAAGAAGCGAAAGACCTCGTAGATAAGGGCGGCGTTATCAAAGAAGGCGCATCCAAGGAAGACGCGGACGCGATCAAAGAAAAACTCACAGCCGCAGGAGCAACGATAGAATTAAAGTAAACGCTTTTGTTCGACACTAATCAAATAGGCACTCTACAGGGAACAGAGTGCCTTTTTAGTGACGAATCCGGTGTCCGTCGTTTTTCAATTTTTTGTTGGATATTTTATCAATTGCAAATATCATCGCGATTTGCGGGCATTCTCCAACTTTATTTTCAATTGACAAAATAAGAATATATTATAGCAACAGACAAGGGGTGTGAATGAATGGGGAAATTAATCGAAAGATTAAATTTTGGAAGAATCAATGAAAGAGGTACCATGCCGCACTTTCTGGAATTCCAACTGGACTCCTACGAAGACTTTCTGCAGGTCAACGTGACGCCGGACAGCCGGGAAAACAAGGGCCTGGAATCGGCGTTCCGGGAGGTTTTTCCCGTGGAATCCTCCAACGGGGATATCCGCCTGGAATATATCTCCTACGAGCTGCATGAGGCGGAACCACCATTAAATTCCGAACTGGAATGCAAAAGAAGGGGCAAGACCTTCTCGGCTTCCCTCAAGGTAAGATTGAGACTCATCAACAAAAAAAGCGGAAACGAGATCCAGGAATCGCTGGTCTATTTCGGTGAAGTGCCCATGATGACCGAAAGGGCCACATTCATCATCAACGGCGCCGAGCGCGTCGTCGTGACCCAGCTCCATCGTTCCCCCGGCGTGTCCTTTGACAAGGAACAAAACATTCAGACCGGAAAGGACCTTTATTCCGGCAAGATCATTCCCTACAAGGGCACGTGGCTTGAATTCGACACCGACAAAAATGATTTCCTCTCCGTCAAGATCGACAGAAAGAAAAAGGTACTGGCGACGGTATTTTTGAAGGCCGTGGATTTTTTCGAAAACAATACGGAAATCAAAGACTTTTTCCTGGAAACCAAGACCATCAACATCGAATCGGTCGTGAACAAGTACAAAGACAAGCTTGAGGCCAAAGGGGCCCTCCGGAAATCCATCGAAAAGAGCTTCATCAAAGAAGAAGTTTACGATCAGGAAACCGGCGAAGTCATTATCGACGCCAACACCGTCATCGACGAGACGATCATCGACATCCTGATCTCGAGCAAAGTGGGCGACGTGGTCTATTGGGAAGTCAAACCCGAAGACAGTCTCATCGCCAATACGCTTTTGAACGACAATACCCAGACCCGGGAAGACGCCGTTACCGAAGTCTTCCGGAAATTGCGGCCCGGGGATCTTGTGACCGTGGAATCGGCCCGGAGTCTCATCCGGCAGATGTTTTTCAATCCGCAGCGTTACGATCTCGAACCCGTGGGCCGCTACAAGATGAACAAGCGGCTCGGTCTGGACATTCCCGAAAATGAGATTCTGCTGACCCGGGACGACATCATCGCCACCATGAACTATGTGATCGGGCTCAACAACGGCGTCGGCCACGTGGACGACATCGACAACCTCTCCAACCGCCGTGTCCGCGGAGTCGGAGAGCTGCTCTTGATGCAGATCAAGGCCGGCATTTCCAAGATGGGCAAGATGGTCAAGGAAAAGATGACCGTGCAGGAAGCGGCCACATTGACCCCCCAGTCTCTTTTGAATACACGGCCCCTCAACGCCCAGATCCAGGAATTCTTCGGATCGGGCCAGCTGTCGCAGTTTATGGATCAGTCCAATCCGCTGGCGGAGCTGACGCACAAAAGAAGAATTTCGGCCCTCGGTCCCGGCGGCCTCTCGCGGGAACGGGCGGGTTTTGAAGTGCGCGACGTGCACGATTCCCATTACGGACGGATCTGCCCCATTGAGACGCCGGAAGGTCCCAACATCGGCCTGATCGGATCCCTGGCGATTTACGCCCGGATCAACAAATACGGATTTATCGAGACCCCCTATGTCAAGGTGGTCAACGGGACGGCGGATTTCGGCTTTGTCGAATACCTGACCGCCGACGCCGAGGAAGGGCTCTACTTTGCCCAGGCCGATACGACCATCGACAAGAAAAACCGGCTCAAGGGCGATATCGTCTGCCGCTACGGCCACGAGATCGTGAAAGTCAGCGCCGAAAAGGTGGATTACCTCGACGTGTCGCCGAAGCAGGTGGTGTCCGTCTCAGCCGGACTAATCCCCTTCCTGGAGCATGACGACGCCAACCGGGCCCTCATGGGATCCAACATGCAGCGTCAGGCCGTACCCCTTTTGCGGACCGAAGCCCCCTATATCGGGACGGGACTCGAGCGCAAGGTGGCCATCGACTCCGGGGCCGTGGTGACCTCCAAAGTCAGCGGCGTCGTGACCTATATGGACGCGAGCCAGATCGTCATCACCGACGCCGACGAAAGAAAACACAAATACAAGCTCCTGAATTTTGAACGCTCCAACCAGTCCATGTGCCTGCACCAGATTCCCATCGTCTCCATCGGGGAAACGGTCGAGGCCGGCGACATCATCGCCGACGGGCCTTCGACCTGCAAAGGGGATTTGGCGCTGGGAAAGAACATCCTCATGGCCTTTATGCCCTGGGAGGGCTACAACTACGAGGACGCGATCCTCGTTTCCGACAGACTGCGCAAGGACGACGTGCTGACGTCGATCCACGTCGAGGAATATGAAATCGAAGCCCGGGCCACAAAGCTGGGCGACGAGGAAATTACCCGGGAAATTCCCAACGTGTCCGAGGAATCCCTGAGAAACCTCGATTCCCGAGGCATCATCACCATAGGCTCCGAAGTGGGCCCCGGCGACATCCTCGTGGGCAAGACCGCCCCCAAGGGGGAAACGGAACCCCCGGCCGAAGAAAAACTGCTTCGGGCCATATTCGGAGAAAAGGCCAGAGACGTGCGCGATACCTCGCTTCGGATGCCCCACGGCTCCAAGGGAACCGTCGTCGACATTCTGGAACTCTCGCGGGAAAACGGCGACGAGCTCAAGGCCGGCGTCAACAAGGCCATCCGGGTTCTCGTGGCCGAGAAGCGTAAAATCACCGTAGGCGACAAAATTTCCGGCCGCCACGGCAACAAGGGCGTCGTGTCCCGGGTACTCCCGGCCGAAGACATGCCCTTCCTGGCCGACGGCACCCATGTGGACATCGTCCTCAATCCCCTGGGCGTACCTTCCCGTATGAATATCGGGCAGGTTCTCGAGGTTCATCTGGGCCTCGCCATGGGCAAATACGAAGGCGGCGCCTACATTTCGACCCCCGTTTTCGACGGGGCCTCCGAAAACCAGATCAAGGAATTTCTCGAAAAGACCGGTTATCCCCGGAGCGGCAAAGTCGATCTCTACGACGGCCGGACCGGCGACAAGTTTGACAGCCAGATCACCGTGGGCGTCATGTATATTCTGAAGCTGCACCATTTGGTGGAAGACAAGATGCATGCCCGGGCCATCGGTCCCTATTCCCTCGTGACGCAGCAGCCCTTGGGCGGCAAGGCCCAGTTCGGCGGCCAGAGACTGGGGGAAATGGAAGTGTGGGCCCTCGAAGCCTACGGCGCGTCTACGATCCTGCAGGAAATGCTGACCGTCAAGTCCGACGACATCACCGGACGGACGAAGACCTACGAGGCCATCATCAAAGGGGAGGAAATGCCCGAGCCGGATCTGCCCGAATCCTTCAAGGTACTGCTGAAGGAATTCCAGGCCCTGGCCCTCGACATCGAACTCTTTGACGATGACGGCAAACTGATCAACATCGACGAGGAAATCAGCAAGGAAGACGCTACCATGCCGGAAAATCCCGCTATCTGAGTCGGAAAGCGCGCTTTCCGCACAGCAACAAAAGTCCAATCGTAAAAAGGAGGCTTTGCAATCGATGGGAATCGGAAATTTTGAAAGAATTCGGATCAGATTGGCTTCTCCCGACAAGATCCTCGAATGGTCCCACGGAGAAGTGACAAAACCCGAGACAATAAACTACAGGACGCTGAATCCGGAGCGGGACGGTCTTTTTTGTGAAAAGATCTTCGGCCCCACAAAGGACTGGGAATGCGCCTGCGGCAAGTACAAACGGATGCGCTACAAGGGCCTTGTTTGTGAAAAATGCGGCGTGGAAGTCACCCGCTCCAAGGTGCGGCGGGAACGCATGGGCCACATTTCGCTGGCCGCCCCCGTATCCCATATCTGGTATTCCAAGGGGACGCCCAACAAGATGGCTCTCGTTCTGGGCATGTCGCCCAAAGAACTGGAATCCATCCTGTATTTCGCCCGCTACGTGGTCACAAAGCCCTTCGAGAACACACTCGAAGTCGGCAAAATCCTGACGGAAAAAGAATACAAATTATATAAACAATTGTACGGAAACAAATTCGAGGCCTTTATGGGCGCCGAAGCGATCCTGAAGCTCCTTGAGAGCATCAATCTCGAAGAGCTCCGCCAGACCCTCGAGGGGGAACTGGAAGAGGTCAATTCTTCCCAGAAAAGGAAAAAAGCCGTCAAAAGGCTTAAAATCGTGCGGGATTTTATCACTTTCGGCAACAAGCCCCAGTGGATGATCCTGCAAAACGTACCGGTCATCCCCGCGGACCTGCGCCCCATGGTGCAGCTGGACGGCGGCCGCTTCGCGACTTCCGACTTGAACGACCTCTACCGCCGCGTGATCAACCGGAACAACCGGCTGAAGAAGCTTCTGGAAATCCGGGCGCCGGAAATCGTCGTCAAAAATGAAAAACGGATGCTGCAGGAAGCCGTGGACGCCCTGATCGACAACGGCCGCCGGGGAAAACCCGTCGTGGCTCAGAACAACCGGGAACTCAAGTCCCTGTCCGATATGCTCAAGGGCAAACAGGGCCGCTTCCGTCAGAATCTGCTCGGAAAGCGCGTGGACTATTCGGCCCGTTCCGTTATCGTCGTGGGCCCCTCGCTGAAGATGAATCAGTGCGGAATTCCCAAGAAAATGGCGTTGGAGCTCTACAAACCCTTTATCATGCGGGAACTGGTCAAACGGGAACTGGCCACCAATATCAAGACCGCCAAAAAGCTCGTCGAAGAAGCGGACGACAAAGTCTGGGACGTTATCGAAGACGTGATCCAGGACCATCCGGTTCTGTTGAACCGGGCCCCCACGCTGCACCGGCTTTCGATCCAGGCCTTTGAGCCCGTACTGATCGAGGGAAAGGCCATCCGGCTCCACCCCCTCGTTTGTTCGGCCTTCAACGCCGACTTCGACGGCGACCAGATGGCGGTACATCTGATGCTCTCGCCCGAGGCCATCATGGAGGCCAAGCTTTTGATGCTGGCTCCCAACAATATCATCTCCCCCTCCAACGGGGAGCCCATCGCCGTCCATTCGCAGGACATGGTTATGGGTTGCTTTTACATGACGAAAGAAAAAGAAGGCGCCAAGGGGGAGGGGAAATCCTTCTCCAATATTCAACAGGCGCTGACGGCCCACCAGCAGGAGGTCATCGACACCCACGCCCTGATCAACGTCAGGATCAAGGGGGAAATGGTGACGACCACCGCCGGGCGGCTCATCTTCAACGAGATGTTGCCCGAATCGGACCGGGATTATACGGCTACTTACGACAAAAAAGTCCTGAAGAACCTCATCGCCCGTTTCTATGACGACCACGGCTTTACCATGACCGCGGACCTCATCAACAACATCAAGGACTTCGGTTATCATTACGCGGCCATTGCCGGCGTTTCCATCGGCATCGAGGACCTCGTGGTCCCCGAGGCGAAAAAGGAGATCCTCGAGCGGGCGGATAGAGAAATCGCGCGGATTGACAAGGATTACAAAGAAGGCAAGCTCATCAACGAGGAGCGCTACCGCCGGACTATCGAAGTATGGCGGGACGCCACCCAAAAGGTTACCGACGCCATGATGGCGGGACTGGACAAATTCAATCCCGTATACATGATGACGACGTCGGGGGCCCGGGGCAACGTGGACCAGATGAAACAGCTGGCGGCCATGCGCGGCAACATGTCGGATACCCAGGGCAAGATCCTCGAGGTGCCGATCCGGGCCAATTTCCGCGAAGGCCTCACGGTACTGGACTTCTTCATGTCCTCCCACGGCGCCCGCAAGGGTCTGACCGATACGGCGCTCCGGACGGCGGACTCGGGTTACCTGACCCGGCGTCTTGTGGACATTTCCCACGAAGTGATCGTCAACTCCGAAGACTGCGGTACCGAAGAGGGTATTGAGGTCAGCGAACTGACCAACGAAGGCCGGATCATCGAAAAGCTGGCTGACCGGATTTTGGGACGCGTACTGGCCGAAGACATCGAGCACAACGGCGAAATCATCGCCACAAGGAACACGATGATCGACCGGGCGCTTGTGGAAAAGATCGGAGCGCTTGACATCAAGAAAGTTAAGATCCGTTCGCCGTTGACCTGCGGCCTCGAAAAGGGCGTCTGCAAAAAATGTTACGGTATGGATCTTTCCAATCACAAGGAAATCCTGCTGGGCGAAGCCGTGGGCGTCATCGCGGCCCAGAGCATCGGGGAGCCCGGTACGCAGCTGACCATGCGGACCTTCCATACGGGCGGCGTGGCCATGGCCGAAAAACTGACGAATTCCACAAGGGCTGAAAACGGAGGCGTCGTCACGTTCCGTGAGATCAAACTCCTCGACGAGAACGCCAAAGACAAGATCGTCATCAGCCGGAACGGCAAGATCATCGTCGGCAACAACGATTACGATATTCCCACGGGGGCCCTCCTCCGCGTGGAAGAAGGCCATAAAGTAAAGGCCGGAGACATCCTCGCGACCTTTGACCCCTATCAGATTCCCATTATCTCAGACCACGAAGGAATCGTGGAATATCGAGACTTCGCGGTCAAGGAGACCAAGGACGACAAGCGCGACGTGACGGAGCACATGGTCGTTCGGAAGCTGGAAACCGGCGACGTGAACCCGCGACTGGAAATCTATGACGACCAGCGCAATATTCAGGGAAGTTACGACATCCCCTACAACGCCTATCTCATGGTCAAGGAAGGGGAACAGATCCGGCGCGGTCAGATCCTCGCCAAGATGATCCGCGAGGGCGGCGCCAACAAAGACATCACCGGCGGTCTTCCGAGGGTTCAGGAGCTCTTTGAGGCGAGAAACCCCAAGGGAAAGGCCATGCTCAGCGATATCGACGGCAGAGTCGAGATCACGAACAGAAAGAAAAAGGGCATGCGCGTCATTTCCATCAAATCGGAGGAAAACGCCAAGGAGATCCGGGAATATCTGATTCCGGCCGGAGAGCAGCTCGTCGTCACCGACGGGAGCCGAATCAAGGCCGGCGACAAGATCACCGACGGCGCCATTTCTCCCTTCGACATCCTCAACATCAAGGGTCTCGTGGCGGCCGAGCAGTTTATCCTCGAATCCGTGCAGCAGGTCTACCGCGAACAGAACGTAACCGTAAACGACAAGCACATCGAGATCATCGTCAAGCAGATGTTCAAGAAAGTCCGCGTCGTGAAATCGGGCGGATCCCTGTTCCTTGAGGACGAGGTCGTGGAAAAACGCATCGTGGAAATGGAAAACGCCAAACTCCGCGAGGCGGGCAAAGAACTCATCGAGTTCGAGCCCGTGATCCAGGGGATCACCAAGGCGGCCGTCAATACCGGCAGCTTTATTTCGGCGGCTTCGTTCCAGGAAACGACCAAGGTGCTGTCCAACGCGGCCATCGAAGGCAAGATCGATTACCTCGAAGGTCTGAAGGAAAACGTCATCATCGGCAAGCGGATCCCCGCGGGGACCGGCTACAGCGCCTACAAGAGAATCAAATTGCGCAAGGAAACGGAAGAGGAGAAAGCGGCCCTTCCGGAAGCGGCAAAATAAATCGGCACAAGGGAGCGCCCCATGCGAAGTATGACCGGATACGCGAAACTTTTCTTCGAAGACGACAGGTTTTCCCTGAAAATGGAGATTAAAAGTATCAACAATAAAAATCTCAACGTCAAGATCAAACAATCCTATATGCTGAATTATCTCGAACCCCAGATCCGGACGGAGCTCGCGCGACGGGTCACCAGGGGCAGCATCGACCTCAAGATCGAATTTACCGATAAGCGGGATATCGACAAGATGTTTACCTATGACAGGGATCTGACCGCCGCTTACGTGCATGTTCTCGATGAAATTGAGCGGGATTTTGAACAGACCTTTACGAACAAAATGGATATTCTGGTCAAGAATCTGAACGTCATCCAGAAAAACGATCCGGAATTCGACGAAAACGAGTACGGGGACTTTATCTTGGGCAAATTGGGAGAGCTGCTCGACAGCTTTGTGCGGAACAAAGAGGCCGAGGGCGGCCGGCTGACGGCCTATTTTCAAGAAAAGGCCGGAGTCCTCGCGCAAAAGGTCGCGGAAATCAAAAAGCACAAGGACAGCGTCGTGGAAAACTACCGGACGCTCCTTCTGGAGCGGCTCGGGAAGATCCGGGGCAATGTGGAGTTCAGCGAAAGCGACATCCTGAGGGAGATTCTCCTCTATACGGACCGCTCGGATATCTCCGAGGAAATTTCCCGTCTGGAGAGCCATTTGACTCAGCTGTCGGGTGATCTCTCGGCGGAGCGCGCCGTCATCGGAAAAAAGATTGAGTTTGTGCTGCAGGAAATCTTCCGGGAGCTCAATACCACAGGGGTCAAGTGCAATCTCTATGAGATCCAGGCCCTCGTGGTGGAGGCGAAAAACGAAGTGGAGAAGCTGCGGGAACAGATCATGAATATCGAATGACCCGCGACGCAATGAGCGGGAGTACAGGTGATCGGATGGCAAAGGGAAATCTGTTTGTGGTCTCGGGCCCCAGCGGTTCCGGAAAAACCACGGTTTGCGAACGGGTGCGGGACAGTCTGGGCATCGGTCTTTCCGTGTCCGCGACGACCCGCAAGCCCAGAAAAGACGAGCGGGACGGCGTCAAGTACCATTTTATGGACGAGGCCGAATTTGAGGCCCGGCGCGCCCGGGGCGAATTTCTCGAAACCAATTGCTACAACGGGAACTGGTACGGGACGCTCCTCTCGGAGGTGCGAAAATACACGGACCGGGGGCGGGACCTGATTTTGGAGATCGACGTCAACGGCGGGATGCAGGTGCGGGAGAAATGTCCCGAGGCCAGAATGATCTTTTTCCGGCCGCCGTCCATGGAAGACCTTGAGGCCCGGCTCCGGAACCGCGCCACGGACGATGAGGAGACCATTCAGAGCCGGCTCCGGAAGGCGGAAGAAGAGCTTCCCTTTGAGTCGGCCTACGACATGACCGTAGTGAACCATACCATAGAACAGGCCTGCGAAGATTTGACGCGGATTATACTCGGAGAAAGGAGAGGTGGTAACGATGAAAAAAGAAATCCTGTATGACGACCTGCTGAAACAGATCCCCAACAAGTACATCCTGACCATTGTCGGCGGCCAGCGGGCCCGCGAGATCGGCAAGGGCGCGGAGCTCCTGACCAAGTGCTCCAAGAAGGACACGGTCATCAAAAAAGTGTTCCGGGAAGTGGCCGACGGCAAGATCGGCTACATGGAAGCGGAAAAACAAAGCGGAGAACAAGTTGAAGAACAGTAAGTTTTTTGGCCTCTTTCTGCTTCCTCTGCTCTTTTTCGCCTGCGGGAAACCGGAGGTCAAAAAGTGGGACCGGGAGCAGTTTGTTTTCGGCACCTATATTGTGATCACGGTCTACGACGCCGACAAAAAGTTGGCAGAAAGCGCAATGGACGCGGCTTTCGCGGAAATGGTCCGCGTGGACCGGACATTCAACAGCAAGACCGAAGGCAGCCTTACGGATACGCTCAATCGAAAGCCCAATTCCCCCGGATCTCCCAAGGAGGTCCCGCTGGACGCCGAAGGGGAAGCGCTTTTTGACCGGATCCGGAGCGCCTTTTTATTGTCCGGCGGGGAATACGACGTGACGCTGGGCCCGCTAATGGCCCTCTGGCCCTTTGACCGGGCCGGAGACGCCGATTTGCGCGTTCCCGCGGCGGAAGAAATCGCCCGGGCCAGAGAGAAAGTCGATTTTTCCAAAGTCGTCTTCGGAGAAGGCAGACTGCGGATGGACTGGCCCGTCGAAGAAATCGACACGGGTTCCTTCCTCAAGGGCTACGCGCTTGGCAAAGCCCGGGACAAAATGGCTGAAATGGGCGTAAAAAGCGCGCTTTTGAGCAGCGTTTCCAGTATTGCCACAATCGGCGCGAAACCCGGCGGCGCTCCGTGGCGAATCGGCGTCCAGGATCCCGGAGACCCTTCGGGGGCCCTGGGGATTGTGGAACTCAACAACCGGTCCATGGGCGTTTCGGGAGATTACCAAACCTATGTGACCATAGAGGGGAAACGTTACCATCACATCCTGCAAAAATCCACGGGATATCCGGCCGGCGATAAAAAAATGGTCGTTGTCATTGCCCCTGACGCCTTCCTTGCCGACGTTTATTCCACATGTTTTTTTGTAATGCCGGTTGACAAAGTCCTGGACTTTGTGTATACTAATAAGTACCTCGATGTTTTGATTGTCAAATCGGACGGCAGTATTGCGGTATCCGAAAATTTTGATCTCATGAATACGAAAAAACCCTGACAGCCGGGGGGTTCTGACGATAGAGCATCGAACATTTTACTAAGGACGGTGTCAGAATGCGGCAAGTTGCAACAAAATCTTTTACATTTTTACGCGGAATTACCGGTTTGCAGCATGAATTGGTGATTCTGGGCGTCATCGGAGGAATCGTCGCCCTCGTGGCGGCGCTTTATTTTGCGAAGAAAGTTATGCGGTTCAGCATCAATATACCGGCGGTGGCGGATATTACGGAAGCGATCCGGGACGGGGCCATGGCCTTCCTGGCGGCGGAGTACAAGACGCTTTTGTGGTTCGTCGTGCTGGTGGCGGCGCTTTTGGGAATTCTCATCAACGTCAAAGTGTCGGTGACGTTTGTGGCCGGGGCTCTGACCTCGGCGGCGGCGGGCAATATCGGCATGCGGATTGCCACCCGGGCCAACGGGCGGACGGCCATCGCGGCCAATGAGGGGGGCCTTGCCCGGGCGCTGGACGTGGCCTTCGCGGGGGGCGCGGTTATGGGCCTTTCCGTTGTCGGCCTCGGCATGCTCCTGTTGTCGATCTTTTTAATTATCTACGATTTTGATATGGAAATCATTACGGGCTTCGGCATGGGCGCCTCGAGCATCGCACTCTTCGCCCGGGTCGGCGGCGGCATCTATACCAAGGCGGCCGACGTCGGCGCGGATCTTGTGGGAAAAGTGGAAGCGGGCATCCCCGAAGACGATCCCCGGAATCCCGCCACCATCGCCGATAACGTCGGCGACAACGTCGGCGACGTGGCCGGCATGGGCGCGGACTTGTTCGAGTCCTATGTGGGTTCCATCATCGCGGCCATGACCCTGGGCTGGACGATCTGGCGGCGGGCCGGAGGGGCCGACGGCGGCAATTTCGGCTTCATTTACGCGCCGGTTTTGATCGCGGCCTTCGGGATCTTCGGATCCATTCTGGCGACCTTGACCGTAAGGACTTCGGATCCCGCCAAGGTCTATGTGAAGCTGGAAAACGCGACCCGGATCGCGGGCCTGTTGTCCGTAGCGGGCGCCTGGATCGTCGTACGGGGTCTGGGGCTGCCTTTGGGCATCTTCTGGGCCATCGTGGCGGGTCTCGCCGCGGGCATCATCATCGCCTATTTTACGGGGCGCTATACGGATACGGGGCGGCGCTCGGTCAATAAAATCGCCGAGGCGGCCAAAACCGGACCGGCCACGACGATAATCGAAGGACTCGCCGTGGGCATGGAATCCACGGTCGCGCCTATCCTCGTCATTGCCCTCGTAATTGTCGTGGCTTATCGCGTATCGGGCGGGGCGGAGGCCTACGGGCTGTACGGAATCGCCGTCGCCGCCGTGGGCATGCTGGCCAGCACCGGCATGGTCGTCGCCGTGGACGCCTACGGGCCCGTGGCCGACAACGCCGGCGGCATCGCCCAGATGTCCAATATGCGGCCCGAAGTCCGGGAGACGACCGATATGCTGGACGCCGTGGGAAACTCCACGGCCGCCGTCGGAAAGGGTTTTGCCATCGGATCGGCCGCTTTGACTGCCCTTTCGCTCTTCGCGGCCTATCAGGAAGCCGTGGAAGCCACGGGGACGAAGATTTCACTTTTGATCTCCAATCCCCACGTCGTCGCGGGGCTCTTTACGGGCGGCATGCTGACCTTTCTCTTTTCGGCCTTGACCATGACCGCCGTGGGCCGGGCCGCCATGAAAATGGTCTATGAAGTGAGACGGCAGTTCCGGGAGATTCCCGGCATCATGGAAGGAAAGGCCAAGCCCGACTACAAGCGCTGCGTGGCGATCTCTACCCGGTCTGCCCTGAAAGAAATGATTTTCCCGGGTCTGCTGGCCGTGGTGGCCCCTGTGGTCATGGGCATCTACTCGGTGGAGGCCCTGGGCGGTATGCTGGCGGGTTCCCTCGTGACCGGCGTCTTGTTCGCCATCATGATGGCCAACTCCGGCGGCGCTTGGGACAACGCGAAAAAACAGGTGGAAAGCGGAATCTATGAAGACGGGAAAGGCTCCGAACGGCACAAGGCCACCATCGTCGGCGACACCGTCGGAGACCCCTTCAAGGATACGGCGGGACCCTCGCTGAACATCCTGATCAAGTTGATGTCCATTGTTTCTCTCGTGCTGGTTCCCTTTTTCACGAAGTTTTGTTAGACCGCGGGGCGACGCCGGCTTCCGCCTGAAACATTTTGATTTACAACGCATGAAAAAAGCGCTATAATATACTTATCAGATCTATCTGAAACATAAAAGAGGTGAAGACATGAGTGTACAAGCGGTAACAAAGGACAATTTTCTGGAAGAAGTACTGAAAAGCGACCAGACGGTCCTCGTGGATTTCTGGGCGGAATGGTGCGGACCCTGCAAGATGATGGGACCCGTGGTGGACGCCCTGGCGGAAGAAAACAAAGGAAAATTCAAGGTGTATAAGGTGAATATTGACGACGAACCCGAGCTGGCCCAGGAATTCCGGATCATGTCCATTCCGACCCTGGCGGTCTTCAAAGGGGGGAAACTCGCCGAAAAGCTGATCGGCGTGCAGCCCAAGGAAGAGCTGCTTGCCGCCATCACGAAATAGAAACAAGAGAAAACGCTCCGGCGAAAAACCGGAGCGTTTTTATATTCGATAAAAAATCTTATTTTTCCGCGTAATTATTGTCTTTCAAGAATCTCGCCGTAGGTCGGGTCGTCTTCGGCGCCGACGCCTCCGTTCTCTTCTTCCCCGGGCAGCCGGGGCCCCCCTTCTTCATCGGTAATGTCCGTATTGAAGCCCAATACGCCCGCTATGCCCCTGGCGTATTTGACGTCGCTCTCGATCTGCATGCCCGTTTCACGCACGACGTATTCCTTGCCGGAATCGGACAGCAGTCCCGTCACGGGGTCGATCCGTTGCAACAGCAGATCCCCGTTTTTCAGGTGGTTGTCGAGGAAGGAAAATTCCCCGGGCAGATAGAGGCCGTCGTCGATGATTTTCTTGTAATAATTGCGCCAGAGCGGCGCCGCCCCCGTGCCGCCGGTGATGTCGGCCACGGGTCCGTTGTCGTCCCGGCCCACGTAGATGGCCGTCACGTACTCGGGCGTAATTCCCACAAACCATACGGTGCGGTTTTCATTGGTCGTTCCGGTCTTGCCGCCCTGGGCGATGGGCTTTTTGTCCTTGGTCGTAACGGCCGCCCGGGCCGAACTGCCGCTTCGGACGGAACTCACGAGCATGGAGGTCACGATGCTGGTTTCCGTGCTGTCAAAGGTCTTTTCCTGCCGGATTTCCTCGCTATAGATCGTATTGCCGTTCTTGTCCTCCACGGCCGTCACGAAGATCGGATCCACCACATAGCCGCCGTTGGCGAAGACCGCGTAGCCCGTGGCCATCTGGAGCGGCGTGGCTTCAAAGGAACCCAGGGCCGCCGTCAGGTTGTCGGGGACGCGGATGTCGGGGTTGACGAGCTTTGCCGTTTCCTGCAGGGCCTTTATGCCCACGGCTTTGAGGAGCTTGATCGAAACGATGTTGAGCGAGCGGTCCAGCGCGTTTTGCAGCGTGACGTTATCCAGGTACGTATTGCCGAAATTTTTGGGCGTCCAGGTTCCCTGGGAAAAGAAGCTGTCCTCAATGACGGTCGTCGTCTCAAAGCCGTAGTGGATCGCCGTGAAATAGAGGAAGGGCTTGAAGGACGAGCCCACCTGCCGCTTTGCCATGGTGGCCCGGTTGAAATTTCCGGATTTGAAGTTCCGGCCGCCCACGATCGTGATCACGTGGCCGTTGACGGGATCGACGGTCACAAGGGCCCCGTCGAGGTTTTTTCTCTTTTGGAAGAGCTCATAGCCGTCAAAGGCTTTTTTCGCTTCCTGCTGCATTTTGAGATCAAGGGTCGTCCGGACCGTGAGGCCGCCGCTGTAGACGTCCTCTCCGGGAAATTTGTCCAGGAGGAAATCCGTCACGAGATTGGTGAAGTCCGGATAATGGATTGAGGACGAGCCTTCCCTGTCGTAGATCACGGTGACGTTCCGGCCGGCCGTGAACTCTTCAGGGAGTTTGTCCGCGTTGATGAATTCATGGGCGATAGCGTCCTGATACTGGGCTTCCGTAATGCGCCCGTCGGCGCGCATGGCTGCCATGATCCGTTTTGCCCGGGTTACCGCCGCGTCCAGATGCCGACGGGGGTTGTAGCGCTCGGGCCGGTTGGGGATGCAGGCCAGAAGGGCCGATTCCGCCACGTTGAGCTCGTTCAGGTCCTTGCGAAAATACTGTTTCGCCGCGGTCTTGATGCCGTAGAGACCCGAGCCGAAATTGACTTCGTTCAGGTATTTTTCGAGGATCTCGTCTTTGGTATAGCGCCGCTCGATCTCGAAGGTCAGGATGGCCTCTTTGATCTTGCGAGTCAGCGTCCGTTCCTGGGAAAGGAAGGCGTTTTTCGTCAACTGCTGGGTAATGGAGCTCGCGCCCTGCACGGTACGCCCGGCCTTGAGGTTGGCCAAAAGGGCCCCGACGAGTCGTTTGAAATGCAGGCCGTGATGGGTGTAAAACTGTTTGTCTTCAATGGCCAGAAAGGCGTTTTTCGTGATTTCGGGGATTTCCCGGATCCGGGCCACGTCCCGGGATTCGACGTAAATCGTGTCGATGAGCTCGCCGTTCCGGTCGTAGATCCGGGTCGGGAGCGAAGGCGAGTAGTTTTCGATGAGATCGGCTATTTCGGGCATTTCGCGTTTATATTTTTGGAAAATAACAAGTCCGGCCGCGCCGCCCAAGAGACAAGCGGCGAAAGCGGCCCCCAAAAGAGCGGCGACGATTTTTTTCAAAGGCAGTTTCAAGAGTTCTCCTCACTTATTTTTTATTGATGATCACAATGCCGAGGCAGACGAGGACAATGGCCAGAATGGCCCCGGGGTTGAGGATCTGGCCAAATTCGCCCAGAAGAATCCCCGAGAGGACCACGCCGCCCAGCGGCGTCACAAAGGAAAAAATGGAAATCCGCGAGACGGAGTTGTATTTGAGCAGGATCGCCCAGATCGTATAGGCCACGGCGGAAACGGAACCGAGATACAGAAGGGCAGGAATCGCGCCGCTTCCCTGAAAACGCAGGCGCCCTCCGGTCATGAGCCCGACGGCGATCATGACGAGGCCCCCGAAGATGAACTGCCAGCCGCTGATCAGTACCGGATCCGTGTCGGCGTCCCTGTTGTAAATCTTGATTAAATTTGACGATAATCCGTAGGCGATGCCCGAACAGAAGACGAGCCCGTCTCCCAGAAGAGACAGCCCGCCGCCCATGCTTTTGCCGCTCAGGGTCACGATCAATACGCCCGCGAAGCTCACCAGGCCTCCCGCGACTTTTTTCAGCGTCAGTTTTTCGAGACGGAAAACCAGCGTCGCTATGAGGATGGAGATAAAAGCGTTCAGCGAATTGATCAGGGAACTCTTGACGCCCGTCGTATGGGCGACGCCCACGTAAAAGCACAGATATTGCAGGATCGTCTGGAAAAAGGAAATCACGGCGATCTTGGGCGCAATGGCCCTCGTCGGCAACAACAGCCGCCTTCGGAAGAGGCTTGCGAAAAATATCGTCAGGAAGCCCGCGAGCACAAAGCGCGCTCCGGCGAATACGATCTGGGAAAATGTGTCCGAGGTCGCGATCCCCAGCATTTGGTAGCCGATCTTGATTACGGAAAAGGCGCTGCCCCAGAGGATGCAGGCGAAAGACGCGAGGACCGTCACGACCCAGGTCCGCGTCAACAGGTTTGTTTTTTCGTTTTCCAATTTGATTTACGCCTCGATTTTACTCCCGCTTCATGAAGATTTCCGCCATGGGCGAATCCTTCGGCAGGATAACGGTATTGTTCTTTTTTCCCGACTGCATGGACCGCTTGAGAGCCTCGAGAGAGCGCATATAGCGGTAAAACTCATAACGGCTCGGGTCCCCGTAGGCTTCGGCCATGATCCGCATGTATTCGCCTTCGCCTTCGGCGATGATGGAGGCGGCCTTTGCCCGGGCGCCCGAGATCCGGATATTGATCTCCCGGTCCGTGGTGTTCTGGATGAAGCGCGCCTCCGAGGCGCCTTCGGCCGTGTAGGTCGTCGCGATCCGGTCCCGTTCGGAGATCATGCGCTCGTAGACCGCCTCTTTGTTGTCTGCGGGCAGGTCCAGGCGCTTCGTCTCGATGGAAAGGAAGACGATGCCGTATTTTTCGGTATTTTCACTGATATTCTTTTCGATGATTTCCTGAAGCTCTCCGTCCCGGGAGCTGATCACGTCGTTCTGATTCATGGAGCTGATCACGGTCTTGATGGCGTTGTAGACTACGGCTTCAATGATTCTTTCGGCGTTTCCGATGTTGTAGTTGAAATTCTGGGCGAATTTAAGCGGGTCGTCGATCTTCCAGAGCACGTAGCTGTCGGTGATCATGGTTTTCTTGTCCATGGTGATGACGTCCGAAGCCGCGAGATCGAAAAGGAGGATCTCCTTGGGCAGTTTGTCCGCCTGCTGGATAAAGGGGATCCGGAACGAAATGCCGGGCGTTTCAATGACGCGCTCGACCTTACCCAACTGCCGGATCAGTGTAAATTCGTTTTCCCGGGTGATGACGACCATGGTCACGGCCACGAAGAGCGCGATGACGGAAAGGAGCACGAGTCCCGCCAGCAATCTGACGATTTTTTTCATGTTCACTCACCCCCCTGCTGTTGAAAGGATTCGAGGGGCAGCATGGTATTGACCCTGCCGGTCCCGTCGACGATTACTTTGAGGTTCGGGAGGACTTCCTCCATGGTCTCGTAGTACATGCGCTCCCTGGTCATCTGGGGATTTTTTTTGTATTCCTCGTACATGGCGTTGAACGTGGCCACCTGAGCGTTGGCTTCATTGATCCGGCGGGCCTTTGAGGATTCCGCTTCCTGGAGAATCCGGTCGATTTCCGCCTCGGCTTCGGGGAGCCTTGCGTTCCGGTATTTGTTGGCGTTGTGAATGGCCGTTTCCTTGCTCTGCTTGGCGGTTTCCACTTGCTTAAAGGATTCCATGACCTTGGCCGTCGGGGGCGCCGCGTCCTGGATCGTGATATTGATCAGCTGAAGCCCGATATCGAATTGCGCGAGCTTTTTCAGGATGGCCGCCCGGATGGCCGCCTGGATGGGGCCTTTTCCGGTCGTCAAGACCGAATCCACGTCTTTGCCGCCGATGGTGGTGCGGATGCAGCCCTGGGCGATGGTCTTCAAAATGGCAACGGGCTCCCTGGAGGCGTAGAGGGCCTTGACGGGGTCCGATACGCGGTATTCCACAAAGAAGTCGACGTTTACAAAATTATAATCTCTGGTGATCATCAGGGATTCCTCTTCACGACTCTCGTTGGTCCGTTCGTTGTAACCGATGGCGAAGCGCTTGATCGTCGTGTCCACTTTGATGACGCGCTGGATCAGCGGAATCTTGAAATGCAGCCCCGAAGTCGTCACGGCCCGGGCCTTGCCCAGCGTCACGAGGACGGCCTGTTCCTGTTCCTGGATCTGGTAATAGGAACCGGTTCCGAAAAGAACGAGGATTGCCAGCAGTACGCCGATCAAAACCCCTTTGTTCAGTTTCGGCGCCAATTCATTCAGTATGTCGGAGAGGGGTCTCCTGGCTATTTTCATGTGTACCTCCTCAGGTTGCGCCCCGATAGACGCGGTTTTTCTCAGTTTTGCGCCGAGGTTCTTTCAATAAAACGTTTGAAGATCTCCAGCTGTTTCGGATCAAGATGGGAAAGTCCCTCGGGGTGCCATTGCACCGCGAAGAGAAAATGCCCGTCCATATCTTTATGTTCAAAGGCCTCGATGAGTCCGTCCCGGGACCGGGCCACGGCCCTGAGGACGTCGGAGGCGAAGTCCTTGACGCCTTGGTGGTGGACGGAGTTGACGGCGATTTCCGCCTTTTCCCCGTCCTCCCCAGCAAAAATGGGGTAAAGGAAGGAATCCTTTTCGATCAGGATTTTGTGCGCGAGGCCGTGGCGTTCATATTGGGCCGGATGGTGGCCCAGGGCGCCCGGGAGTTCCGCGTCAATATGCTGGTAGAGCGTCCCGCCGTAGGCGACGTTGATGAGCTGCAAGCCGCGGCAGATGCCGAATACCGGCATTTTCCGCTCCCGCGCGATGGCGAGGACCGCGAATTCCGTCTCATCCCGCAGCGGATCCGTATAGTGGACATTGACCGAGGTATCTTCGCCGTAGGCAAAGGGATGGACGTCCTCCCCGCCCGCGATGATGAGGCCCTTCATGTTGACGGCCGTCATAAATTCCCGCAGATAATCGATGTCCCCGCTGAGGGGGATCAGGACCGGCAGGCCTCCCGCCCGTTCGACGGAGGAGATGTAGCCGTAATGTTGTTTGATGAAGTAACCGGGGTCTTTCTTTTCCCGGGACATGGTAATGCCGATAACCGGTTTCATGTGTTTTTTCCTTCCTCCCGTGTATCAAAATAGTATATGTTTACGTTCTGAGCGACAGCAGGGAAAAATGGGGGATCAGACGCCGGAACAGGTTCACGCAACGCAGGGCGACCAGTTGCTTTACGGCCATGGAAAGGATGAACAGGCCGAAGCCGAAAATCAGAATGCCCATGATCCGCGTGACTTTGAGCAGATTTTCCTTGGAGACGAATTTTTTCCAGTGGGTGAGCCCCAGCGTGATAAAGGTCCATTCGGCGGCGCCGCCCGTGAGGACGCCGGCCATGAGCATGACGATCCAGCCCCGGTGCACGTCGGCATAGACCCGAAGCGTTGAAAAAATCAGCCAGATCGTGAAAAAATTCTGCAAATTCCCCAGGGCGATGGCGAAGGTCGTCGTGTAACTCTTGATGTACCCGGCCGGAGAGGTCTCGATATGCTTCATTTCCCGCCGTTTTTTGAGTTTGCCGAAGGAAACGAGGATCAGCAGAAAACCCACGATAAATTTGAAATACAGCTCATAGCGGAGGATCCAGGTGTCGACCTGGTCCAGAAAAAAGAACCCGAGCGCCGTGTAAAACAAGTCGCTGGTCACCATGCCCATTGCGGCGGTGAAGCCCTTCATACGCCCTTCAGAGAGCGTTTTTTCCATGCAGTAAATCCCTACGGGACCAAAGGGAATGGAGAGCAGAAGCCCCGTGATGATGCCTTTGATAAAGAGCAGCCACAAAATAATCACCCCAAAACAAATAAACCCTGAAAGCAAAGCAGGCTTTTTATTTACAGTGTACCATATATACAGCGATTTTACAAATCATTTTTCCCAAAAAATTCCTTTGCTTTTGCCGCCCCGACGTGATATAACCTAATTATGGGCGAAGTCATTCCCCTGACATAAAAAAACGCTATGCTGTAAGCGATGGATTCCGGTATGCCCGGGCCCGTACGGGGTCGGGAAAGACAAGCGCGGAATCCGGTTTTTGCGCGGAGGAAAGCATGAAAAGACTGGTCTGGACGCTGCTTCTGACGGGGAGTTTCCTCGTCATGGGGGCGGCCCACGAAATTGATATCAACGACGCGGAACTGCGCGGGCGGCTGATCTACCGGAAAGGGAGCGACGAGCCCTACTCGGGTCAGCTCCGTATTCTCTACCGGAGCGGGAAAACCGACAGCGTCCATCAGATCCGGGACGGCCTCGAAGAGGGACGGCGCAATTCCTGGTATGAAAACGGGCGGCTGCGGGAAGATGGAAATTACGCCCGGGGCCGTCGTGAAGGGGTACATCGGGCCTGGTTTGAAAACGGCCATCCCCAGTTTGAGATTACGTACCGGGACGGGGTCTATGACGGCGTCGCCCGGGAATATTATGAAAACGGACAATTGAGAGGCGAGGCCAATTACGCCGCGGGCGCGCCCACGGGACCTTACCGGCTTTACTATGAAAACGGGGCCCTCAACGAAGAAGGCGTCTTTGAGACGAAGACCGAGGAACTTACCGTGGAAAGCGCCTTGCAGCGGCAGGGTCTTGACTTTTCGATGAGACCGGGACCGGGGGGGCCCGGGGGACCCGGAGGATTCGGAGGACCCGGCGGTCGGGAGCGGACCGTTGCGGTCAGCGCCTCCGCGGGAACGGTACGGGCCGTCGCATCAGACGCGAGAAGACAGGCCCCCATGGCGGCGCCTGAACTCCCCCGGGCGGAATTTCGCGCGAGGACCAGCATCGCCAGGACCATGACGACCCGGGAATACAAGCTATATTACGAAAGCGGTCAGCTCCTTGAGAGCGGGCGCTTTGTGAACGGCTTTCCCGACGGCGGGAAACGCTCATTTTACGAAAACGGTAATCTGAAGCTTGAGGCCAATTACCGCAGGGGTCTGCCCGACGGGATCTGGAAGGAATACGGGCCCGACGGCAAGCTCAAAGCGGAAACGAGCTGGCGGGGCGGGCGTCAGGACGGTCCCTTCCGAATTTACAACGACGCCGGAAATTTGATCCGGGAAGAGCAGTACCGCAACGGCCGGCTGATGAAAAAATAAAAAAACGGAGCCCCTTTTACCGGCGCCCCGTTTTTTTATGGGTCAGTTTTTGTCTTCGTAGAGCTCAAAGATCGTGTCGTCCTTGACGATAAAGGCGATCCGGACGCCGGGCCCGATTTCGAGGGGCTCGAAAATCACGCGATCCGCGTCTTTGAGGTATTTTTCCATGTCGTCCACCTTGTAGGCCACATGGGGATTCTTGTGCATAATCTCCGGGAAGGGCGTGCCTTCTTCGAATTTCAGATATTCGATCTTGTAATCGTAGTCATCCACCGAGGGATTCATCCAGATCTTCAGGCCTTCCTGCCAGATCATCCCCTCTTTTTTATTGGTTACCGGTATTCCGACGTGCATAAATGTCGCCGCCATATGCTCTCCTCCTTTTTTTGTGGGGTATCGGTCGCATTGCCTTCTATTCGCCGGCTCAGGCCTTTTCCGCCCGGGCCGCCTCTTCGTTGAAGAAGCGGAAAGCCTCCGCGTCATTCTTACCTTCGTGGACAATCTTTCCGATGGCTTTCGCCATGGCGACCGGAGACGCGCTTTGGAAAATATTCCGGCCCATGTCGATGCCCCGGGCGCCTTCGGAAACCGCCCGGTAAACCATGGAAAGCGCCTCGTTTTCGGGGATTTTTTTGCCTCCGGCCACGATGAGCGGCGCCGGGCAGGCCGCCGCCACTTTTTCAAAGCCCTCGCAATAGTAGGTCTTGATGGCGTGGGCGCCGTTTTCGGCCAGAAGCCTTGTGGCCAGAAGGAAAAACTCCGTCGTGCGGGCCATATCCTTACCGACGGCCACAACGCCCAGGACGGGGATGCCGTAGCGGTTGCCCCGGTCCACGGCCCGGCAGAGCGTCTCGATAGAATCTCTTTCGCCGGGGGCCCCGACAAAGGTCTGGATCGCGATCATTTGGGCGTTGAGCCGGATGACTTCTTCCATATCGAGACCGAAGCCCGATCCCGTGGTCATGTCGTCCTTGAGGACGGACTCGTCGTGGGTGGCCCGCAGACATACGGGTTTCGCGACGCCCGGATCGACACAGGTCCGGATCGCGCCCCGGGTCCCCATGAGGACGTCCACATGGGGGATCAACCGCGGAATGACCAGGTCCAGCCGTTCAAGGCCCGCCGTGGGTCCCATGATATAGCCGTGGTCAAAGGCCAGCATAACCGTGTTTCCGGATTTCGGATCAAAGATCCGCCCGAGCCGGTTTTGCAGTCCCCAGTCGTAATGGGCCGCGCCCTTGACGGGAAAAACCCGCGCTTCCGGTTCAAGACCGACGTGGTATTCTTTTGCCGCTTGATTTCCCTTCGCGTCGGCCATATTATTTCCTCCAGAAGGCGAAAGAGGCCGCCGGCGTGTTCCAGAGCCGGAGGAATTCTTCGTCCCATTTGGCAATATTCAGCTGAAATCCCGCCTGTTCCTGCACCGTCAGGATCTCGCCCACCATGTTGGCCACAACGGTGATCCCGAGGCTTTCGAGGTAATGAACACAATCTTTGTAGAGAATAAACATTTCCATCAATGTGGTCGCGCCCGAACCGTTGACCATCACAAAGACCTTGTCCCCTTTGGCAAGGGGAATGTCCTTGACCAGGGCGTTTGCCATGATGGCGACGGTTTCTTTGGCGCTCTTCATGGGCTGCCGGCCGCCGCCGCCCTCGCCGTGCTGCCCCATGCCGATTTCCATATCGATGTCGCCGAGATCGCCGAATTCCGCGCCCGTAGCCGGATGCGTCGCGGTCCTTGCCGCCACCGCAATGGTCGCCATGGAATCGGCGTAGCGCTGGGCCAGCGCAGCCACTTCATCGAGGGACTGCCCTTCCTTTGCCGCCGCGGCCAGGATGTGATACATGGGGACCGCGCCCGCGAGGCCTCTTCTGTCATCGGCGTTGGACCGGGGGGCGTTGGAGATGTCTTCCTGAGTCACGACTTTCTGGATGTTGATCCCTGCTTTTTCCGCCATTTTCATGACCATGTTGCCGGTCAGCATGTCTCCCGCGTGATTGAGCACGAGAAGCAGGACGCCCTTGCCTTTGTCGGCCAGTTTGACGGCCTCAAAGACCGACTGGGGATTCGGGGCTGCGAAAATATCTCCGGCTACGGAAATATCGAGCATCCCGTCGCCCACAAAGCCGCTCAGGGCCGGCTCATGCCCCGTGCCGCCCAAGGTGACAATGGTCACCCGGTCGGCATCTTTGAGCGTTTTGCTCACGACCATGTTGCCGCCGACCAGCTCCACGAGATCGCCGTGGGCGAGAACGAGACCCTCCAGTAGTTCCTGCGTCAGCGTGTCCGCTTGGTTGATGAATTTTTTCATTTTCATATGCTTTACACCTCCTGGATATTTGTGATCAGGGCGGGTCTCCCCGCCTGTTTCTTTATTCGCACAGACCTGCAAAGAAGCGGGCCATGGAAAGAGCGCCCGCGTCCATTGTCCCCAGCGTCGCCTCTTTGTAATTCTTGGCCCTGCCGTATTTGGCCGCATAGTTTTTTGTGGCTTCCGCCCCGGCCTTTGCCGCGGCGGCCGCGGCCGCGAGCATGCCTTTAGCGTCGTCTCCCGTCCATGCCTCCATGGCCCTTACGGCCGGAATCAGGGCGTCCATCAGGGTTTTGTCCCCTTCTTCGGCCTTTGTGACGTCCCGGATGGCGCGCAAGCCGCCGGCGAAAAGGGTCTTAAGATCGGCGGGACCGATGTCCGCCGCGTCCATCCCCGGCGCTTCCGCAAAGCCTCCGAAAAGCGTCGTCCACAGCGGGACCGCCGCGCCGCCGTTTATGGCCATGATGGCGTCGGCCGCGGCTTCCATGGCGGCGTTCACGCCGACGTCGGTTTTTTTCGCGGTATCCATTGCCGCAAGGAAGGCGCCGGCGATTTTTTCCATGGTGATTCCGTGATCGCCGTCGCCATATTTGGCGTCGATGGCGGTCAGTTCATCCTTCGCGGAAATAATCTCTTTCCCCGCGCCGATAAAGCAGTCGAGCAAATTTTCCTTTGTCATTTCCGGCCTCCCCTGTCCGTAATCGTCTGATACTAAAGTATAGCCGCAGCTTTGCATTTTGTCAAGTGGGTGGCAAGAAAAAAACACCCCCTTGCGTTTCGCGTTTATTCGACCGCTTTCTCCAGCGCCTCACGCAGGATTTTGGAATACACCTACACGATAGCGGAAAAATGTTCTCCTTTACTCCCTCGTGGCCCTTTTGTGGCCTATAGCATTGATATTATTTTTGATATGACGGCAAAGGCGCTCAAAACCAAGGCGTTGAGCGGTATCTCTTGTGGACGGTTTGTGGCCTGTAGATGTGACAAGGGAAAAGTCAAAGCGCGGATTTATGCGGGATTTGGGGGAGGAAAATTATGGGGTATAATTGTGAGTTCAAGTGCTTCCATTTTACCTCATTAACCGGAGGTATGTCAAGACTAAGAATCCAATAAATTCTGCCATTTTTTTATTGATAGTACACAAAAAAGCCAATTTCAAAGGCCAAAGTATTTTCTCAATTTTTCTCGATTTTATACCCCATTCAGCTCTCTTTAATTCCTGCTGTTTACAGCCTTTTTAGCGATCCTGCCCCTGACAATTATACCCCATAATAGTCAATCCATAAAAATGACCCAGAAGCGTCCTGAAACGGCGGCATTGCGCCTGTTTTAGATTTGTTGTTATGCGTGAATAATTGTTGGAAACATAAAATCGCACTGAGTTCAAAAAAGTGTTCCCGATAAAAAAGATTTTGTCAAAAACGAAAACCGTTTGTTTTCGGGAATTTTGTTATGAAGAAAGAATGGGGAGATTTTTCTCTAAACAGGCGAAATGGAAAAGGCTGCGAATTAAGATTTTACGCTGTAGGGCATGGGATAAGATTGCCTTTACGGAGAGTTTGCGTCACGGGCTGGAAGCCCGTGATACGGGGGGAGCTTTTGGGAGAAAGCGTATGGGCAGGGATGCCCATGCGACAGAGGAATTCCACGTATTGATCGATAAATATTATGATGTGGAGCAAAAGGAGGCAAAATGCGCGACGTAACAGATGATCAAGCAAATGAGGAATTTCAGAAGTACTCGAACAATGTGTCGGAAAGCGACGTGACAGACATTCTTTCCAAAGAAGAAAAAATCCTGAAGAAGGTTAAGGGCCCGCTGTCAAAATTCAGTGAGGATATCCCCTTGCTCTTCTCAATTGTCAAGGATTACACCAATGGCAGCTACAGAGAGTTGCCTTGGAAGACTATTGCTGCCATTGTCGGAACCCTGCTGTACGTTTTCAGTCCGGTTGATCTGATTCCGGATTTCCTCCTCGGCGTCGGGCTTATCGACGATGCGGCGGTTGTTGGATTGTGCATGTCGGGGCTTCACCTTGACCTGCAGCAATACAAGTTTTGGAAGAACAGCAAGAAACTGATTAAGAAGGAGGATGACAATCATGGCATTTGACTGGAAAGGGCTTATAGGAGGTTTGAATAGCTTCGGAGATAAAATGGATGAAGAGATTTTAGCGCATCCGGAAAAATATGACTACGACTTATATCAAAAAGCGCTGATGCGCCAGCAGTCGCGTGAGCAATCACGTGAGGCCGAACAACGTGAAAATGAAAGACTGCGAAGGGAAGAAGCTGCGCGGCAGCAGGCGGAGCGCGAACGAAGAGAATGGGAAGAAGAGGCCGCGCGACAACGAGCGGTGGAAGATCAAAGAAAAAGGAATTTCCTCTTTCTCGAAGCCTGCAGAATTCAATCTCTGACAGAAATACAAAACTTCATGAACGCAGGCGCTGAAAAGAACTGCGTCAATCAAAAAAAGCAAAACGCGTTGATGATTGCAATTCTGGCGGACAGGGACCACAGTATCGTAGATTTTCTGGCCCAAAACACCTCAAATATTGATTGGGTGGATAATCAAAACCATACGGCGCTGATGTATGCCATAGAAAACAAGAAGTCCGATTACATACGAATCCTGGTTGCGCGTGGCGCGAAGACAAACGTCCGCGTAAAGGGGATTCCGCTGATTGAATACGCAATCCAGAGCAAAGTTTCAGCCGAAGGAATTCGGAAATTAATTGAAGGCGGCGCCGATATTTCCTATAAATCTCAGGATGGAGAAACTCTTCTGATGCGTCTGATTCGGCAACACGGCAGCTATGATGCAGTAAAAGTCTTGATCGAAAGCGGGCTTGATGTAAAAGTTAGGGATAATACGGGGACAACAGCATTTGCTTGCTTTGCCGAAGCGGGTGACGATGTCAGGGTGGGGAGACTTCTCCTCGAGAATGGAGCATCCGTTGAAACAAGAAATATGGATGGCGCGACGCCGTTAATGATGGGCGCTCTGTATAATGAAAAGACGGAAATCATTGAATTTCTGCTTTCTAATGGCGCCAATGCGAATATGAAGACTAAGACCGGCATAACTCCCTTGATGTACGCCGCCGTGAATAACGGCAATAAGAACGTTCTTGACGCGCTCATACACGCGGGCGCCGAAGTTGACGCAAAGGATAACGACGGCTATACGCCGCTCTTGTATGCTCTGGAAAATAATAAAAACCCGGAGATCGCGTTGACGTTGCTTTTATCAGGAGCTTCCGCAAATGTAGCGTTGAATGGAGATTCCGCTTTGATTCTCGCCGTCAGGAGTGATCAGGACGTCAGAGTCATCCGGGAGCTTATTACGAAAGGCGCCGATGCCAAGGTAAAAGGGAAAGATGGCAAGACGGCGCTGGAGTATGCGATGCAGGCCAATAAGCCGTCGGCAATCATTGATGAGTTACTGAAGGTCAGCGTCGATATCAACGCGAAAGACAAAGACGGAAAGACAATGCTTATGCTCGCTTTGGAAAATACAAGGACGGTCGGGGAGATCTTGAAGCTTATCCAAGGGACCGAGAACATTAATGATCAGGATAATAAGGGTATGACGCCTCTAATGTATGCGGTATCCAACAACAGATTCGCGCAAAATGATTTGATGACGATCATCAAAGAGCTGCTCAAGAAAGGGGCGGATCCGAAGGTTAAGAATAGCAGGGGGCAGTTGGCGATTGAGTTGGGGGGAAATAATCCCAATTTTAAGAATACGGATGTTTTTTGGGAGATCAATGATTTGAGTTTTTGATTACTGAATACTGCTATTGCAAGATACCGTCTGATAATATGAATGGCAGAATTCAGGTACATTTATCCCAAAATTGATTTGCTTTCAATAATACTATATATTAATAGGAGCCAAAGATGAAAAAAGAAAAACCAAATGTCAATGAATTAGTGAAATGTATTTATTCAAAAAAATATGAAAATAAGAGTGAGGAGCACATCATTCCTGCTGCATTTGGAGGAGAAAAAACAATTGACTGCGTAGGCGATCAGTCTAATAATACTCTTTCAAAGTTTGAAGGCGCGATGTTGCGGAAATCTTTTTTAGTTGTCGAGAGAATAAAAAGAGATTTTAAAAACAGATACGATAAACCGAGAGAATTTTTAGGATTTAATGAAGATTATTCTTCAACATTAGTAATAGATACATCTAAAAATATTACTGAACCCGGGCAAATTAATATAACAAGCGGAATTTTGACGATGAATCTTTGTAATGACAAAGAGTGCAGTGCATTGATTGATTTTATGAACAAAGCAAAAGAATGTATAAGTGATCGCAAAAATGTTGAATTGCGTGAAAATAAAAGATTTGATAAGGAACAATTCAAGATTGCTTATTCTGAATATGATAAAAGATATGTTATTTATTTGAACGACTATGATGATTATGAGAGTTTAAAAGCGATACTTGATGATTTAACCGTAGACGAATCTTCTCTGAAACAAGTACAAACCAGAGAAATCATAGAAAACCCAGTAATTAAACTGCTTTTATCGTGGGATAGAGAAGATGAAAGAAGATTTATGGGCAAGATCGCATTCAATATTTTGAGCGATGTAACAAGTTCAGATTTCGTTTTAAGCGATTGCTTCGATGATTTACGTGAGTATATATTAAATGGAGACAGAAGCAAGGAAATAAACGCATCAGTCGAGTATGGTAAAAGAAAAAACATCATACATATGAAGAGAAAAGGAGAAGGTTTAGTGAAGATTTTAATTGCTGCCAAACTAGACCCCACTAAAATAATTCCGGTCGATGACAATTTTAAGAACGAACTATTCAGTTATAAAGAAAAAATTAATAATTTACTGGAAGATAATCACAACTCACGTGCAACAATAACGGCAATAGAAATGAGCGAAGATGATTTTCTGAGAAAAATTAAAGACTTGAGCATTGAGGAAGAAATACTGAATTCTCTGAAAGGCACGGACAAAAAGACGGATGTCGATGCCGTCATTATATTCATTGGTGATGATAAAAAAAGTCTTGAATGTTATCTCTCTATTGCAGGGAATCTGTATCATATTATATATAGTAGCACCTTTGACATCGATCTTGCTAGATTTAGCGATATCCGATTTCCAATAATAAAGTCGCTTGACGAATACCGGTAATTACTTGTAATTTTAAGGCAACTTCATCTAATAAGAAAAGTAGTTGATGAGTGCACAAAGGAATGGCTATTAACCAGCTTTTAGGTTATAATCCAATGATATGAATGCAGATTGATTGTGACTAATACTGCCCCGAAGCCAGTGAATATTCCTTCGTGACAAAAGATCATATAAAATGCGATGATTTCTAAAGAACAATCTTTGGATGAAAAACGAACGTTGAGGAGATGATAATAAGCAGGATGAATAATGACATTCTAAAAAAATTTGATTCCAGAAATAAGAACATGCCGCATGCATCTGATGAGTCAAACGCTGATGGTTCAAATTGTACAGTTGAAAAAACTCTAAGCAATGAGCCACGCAAGAACAAAATCTTCACCCCTAAAATTGGTGACAGTATTCAATTTGGCTCCTATGATTGGCGAGTTCTTGATGTGAAAAATGGAAAAGCATTACTGATTGCCCAGGATATTACTCATGTCAATATGCCCTATAACGAAGAATGGGTAGACGTGACCTGGGAAACATGTACGTTACGCAAATGGTTGAATGAAGAGTTCTTTTACTCATTCAGTGCAGAGGAACAAAGGCAGATAGTACCGACAGCCAATATCAATGAAAACAATCAGTGGTATGGTATTAATGGCGGGAGAAATACGCAAGACAGGATATTCCTGCTTTCTATTTCTGAAGTGGTTAAGTATTTAGGTGATAGCGGCGATTTGAAAAATAGAAAGGGATGGTACTGGGAAGGTGACAAATGGATATTAAAAGATAGCAAGGGCTATGCTATTAATGACCAATTTAATCAGAAAAGAATTACAAAATACAATGGTTCAGTAGCTTGGTGGTGGCTCCGGTCGCCGGGCTACGTTAGTAATCATGCTGCTATCGTCGACTATGACGGGCGTGTCAACATGGATGGCGGCGGTGTCATCGGTGCTAGTGACGACGGCGGTGTTCGTCCCGCTCTTTGGCTGAGCTTGGATTCCGATGAGGAAAACACGGAATTGACCACTGCCATAGATGGAAATCTAAATAATGACTTTTCTCAAAACGACATTTCAATGCCGAGTATTGGGGACAACTTCCATTTTGGCGCCTACGACTGGGTGGTTCTCGATGTAAAAAATGAGAAAGCTTTACTGATTGCCCAGGACGTTACTCATGTCAATATGCCATATAATACAGATTGGGATGTCACCTGGGAGACGTGTACGCTTCGTCGATGGCTCAACAATGATTTTTATCATTCTTTCTCCAAGACTGAACAGTCGCGGATTGCGTTGACAAACATTAAAAATGTTGACAACCAATGGTTCGGAACTAACGGCGGAAACAATACGCAAGATAAGGTATTCCTTCTGTCGATTGCTGAAGTAGTTCAGTACTTTGGCGATAGTGGACAACTGAAGAATAAAAGTCTGAATAGTGATTATTATATTAGTGATCAATTTAATCAGAAAAGAATTGCAAAATACAATGGTTCAGAAGCTTGGTGGTGGCTCCGGTCGCCGGGCCTCAATAGTACTTCTGCTGCTTTCGTCGACAATGACGGGGATGTCAACATGAATGGCAGCCGTGTCCGCAATGATAGTGGCAGCGGCGGTGTCCGTCCCGCTCTTTGGCTGAATCTCTAATCTGTACTCTTTTAATCTTTAATCATCTTTGTGCGCCGAAGGCGCATGAATCTTGTCGCGAAGCGACGCAATCGCCGCCGTAGGCGGCAAAATCATCCGCGAAGCGGGTCGCGCCGGATTGTTTTTTGGGGGGCAAATGGCATACAAGCAACAGAGCAAAACGCAAAGCGAATTGACAGTAGTAACAAAAACCAAAGATCTCTGTTCCTACATCATGACGATCACCCAAAAATCCCCAAAACAATTCCGCTTCACCTTCATCAGCAAACTGCAAAATTTAGCTCTTGATGCAATAGAAAACATCTACCGGGCCAATGACATTTTCATTGGTCCTGAAGCCCCTCCCGCAAACAGGGCTGAACGGCTGTCTTTTCAGCATAAGGCGCTGACTGATCTTAAGATACTCGCTTATATAGCGGAGTTATCCATGACGCAGGGATGCATCCTGATGAAACAATTTGAGCAAATAGCCAAACAAACAACAGACTGCCAGCGACTACTTGGCGCATGGATTAATAGCGACAAGAAACGATGAATACATGAATACGCGATAAAAGCCTGCGGCTGAAATGTGACCGAACACTGAGTCACAGGCTTATTCGGGGGATCCGGTTGAAACTTGGTGGTGGCTCCGGTCGCCGGGCAACAATAGTAATAATGCTGCTATCGTCAACAATGACGGGAATGTCAACATGAATGGCAACAATGTCAACAATGATAATGACAACGGCGGTGTCCGTCCCGCATTCTCTCGCTGTCAGAAACTTACCCTACGTAGGGCAGTCCGTACGGAGAGATAAAGGAACCTGGTTCCCTTTCGCCGGTCAGGCGGAAAAATAACTGTCGGCGGTTGTCTGAACGCCGCAAAATTGATAAATCATGCAATTGGCTTTCGGACATGCGGAACGGGAATTTTGTTCGGTCAAATCCCGTTCCCTGCCGATGAAAAAGGGTAAGAGAAAGCGATATGAAAACCTACGAAGAGATGTGCAAATTTGAAAATCTGTACAATGCCCACCGGGCTGCACGTCTCGGAAAGCGGGGAAAGACAGAGGTTATCAAGTTTGAGATGAACATTGCTTGGAACATCTATACCTTGCAGGAACAATTGATCAACCGGACTTGGAAACCGCTGGGATATTATCATTTTTATGTGCACGATCCGAAAACCAGATCCATTTTTGCGCCTTATTATGCGGACAGGGTCGTCCAGCACTGCCTGTGCGACAACATCCTCGCCCCTGTGCTGGATAAGCGCCTGATCTTCGATAACGCCGCCTGTCGCATTGACAAAGGAACCCACTTCTCTTTGAAAAGACTCACACAATTTCTGGCGGATTTCTACAAGAAGCATGGAACAAAGGGATATTTCCTGAAAATTGATATCCGGAAGTATTTTGACAATATTGACCACGCTGTATTGAAGGAGAAGCTTTCGAAAGTATTCAAGGAAAAGGATATCCTTGATATGCTGTTTCTGATTATCGACAGTTATGAAAAAGAGCCAGACAAAGGCCTGCCTCTGGGGAATCAGACAAGTCAATGGTTTGCGCTGTACTATCTGGACGGGCTGGACAGACTGATAAAAGAGAAATTCAGGATTAAATACTATACGCGGTATATGGACGACTTTATCCTTTTGCATGGGGACAAGACGTATCTGCTGGAAATTTTGGCTCAATTGCGTGCGTTTGCCGCCGGTGAGTTGCACATCGAGTTTAACGAAAAGACACAGATTTTCCCGGTATTAAACGGCGTGAAATACCTTGGTTTCCACATCTACCTGACGGAAACCGGCAAAGTCATCCGGAAAGTAACCGCGCAAACAAAAAAGCGCTACAAAAGGCTTTTGAAAAAAATGACAAAAGATTATGCCCTCGGGTTGATTGATCTTGATTTTATCCAGCCGAGAATAAACAGCTATACGGCCCATCTCAAGCACGGACATACGGATAGATTGAGAGGGAAGCTTGCCCGGGAGACAAGCTACGTGAGAGGGCAAAAACAGAACTGATAGCGTCGCACAGGCATATCGGCAGGGGCATGGACATCCCTGCCCATGCCCCTGCCAAAAGGCAACCCCAGTAGCAAGGGCTTCTCAGCCCGTGCCCGAATCTCAAACTATAACCAAACCCCAAAGGAGGAACCTCACCATGAGCAAAAAATGCCGAGACTGCCACCACTACGGCGGCATGCAGTGCAACGTCAAAAAAGCCCCCCACGCCACAAATCCCGTAAACACCTGCAATTACGCGGATCCCGCAAAAAAGATCTGCTGCAACTGCCGCTACTACAGTCGCGAAACCTGCTCGCTCCGGACACCCCGGTTCACCGGCCCCATGGCGACCTGCAACAATTTTACGAAACATATGATGGTGTGAAGGGGGAGACGCCGGCCGCAGGGCCGACAGAGAGGTCGAGGGCAAGCGGAGCGATCAGCGATATCCTTTTTCTTCCGTCAATCCTGTGATTGCCTCAGCGCTCCAATAACGATTTGGCCGAATTTGTACCCCGCCATT
>JAISTB010000038.1 GCA_031272775.1 Fusobacteriaceae bacterium
GGCGGTCAAATCTGACTCGGTGCGGCAGGGCTCAACAAAAAGCAAAAAGAGCCGTATGAAATCTGGCCGTGTTACCGGCCGGTTTTCTATATGGCTCCCATTATCCGCATGATAGCATAAAAAATGTGAATTGTAAATAGACGCAAAAAGAAATTTTTGACACGATGAGGCGGACAAGAGGTGCAAAAAATGAAACAGCGCGGGTTGCAATAAATTTTAAATTATTTTTGTATATGATTGGGCCGACGCCTGTATATGGGGGCGTGTCCGTTGCAAGAGACGCAAGGCATTGCGTCTCTACGGGGGGTATTCTGCATGTCGCCAATAAAAAAGGCGGAACCGAAATTCCGCCTGTAAAATCGCGTTCTATGCCTAACAAATCATGACTCTTTTCTTTCTGCCTTCAATATAGCATATTATTCATTGAAAAACAAGGTTGATTTTTTCCCCGCCAGCAAGATCCCCCCGTTCAGCAAAAAGGCCAGAATCATCACATAATTCCCACGGGTCCCGCCGTAGAGCTTCCCGCAAAGGGCGACGACGCCCCCGGTGAGAATGGCTGCCATCACGACTTTTTTCGACGGCCGGAGTCCCAGCATACCCGCCAGCGTCGGAATGATGAGCGCTCCCGAATAGACCGTGAAGGCCAAAAGCAGCGTCGGCAGGATGTCCTGTCTGTGGATGGCGATGACCATGGACGCGGCCCCGATTACGGCCATAAAGGCTCTCGTGGCGCTGATGCCCCGCCGGCTGTCGAGATCGTCGGTAAAGACCTGCGCAATCAGCGACGCCGCTGTGATCAGCGTCGTATCGGCCGAGGAGATCACCGCCGAAAGCAATCCCACGTAGAGTCCGAAGGCCACGAAACCCGGGAGTTTTTGCGAAGCGATCATGAAGAGCACGGATTCCTTTCCGATCGCTCCCTGACTGAAGGCCTGGGTCGCGTAGATCCCGATTTTTCCGAACATGAGCCCCAGGGGAACGAGAACCGCGATGCAGATCACGATGGCCCTCTTCATGGTCTTTTCGTCCTTGGCGCAAAAAAGCCGCGAATAGACGTCGGGACCCACAAAATATGTGCTCGAGTACGTGAGGAACAGGATCAGAAGATCAAGCCCCGTGAATTTCGCGTTGAAAAAGCCGGGCGCGGGCGTCGTAACAGGCGTCGTCCGGATAAAGGCCCAAGTCAGGACGAGGCCCGCGAGGATAAAGAGCAGTTGCCAGAAGTCGGTCTTGAGGACCGAAAGCTGGCCGCCGCAGAGCGTGTAGAGCGTGAAGACGGTTCCGGTAATGACGACCCCCGTCGCGAAGGAGATCCCCAGAAGGACGGTCAGAATCTTGGCCGCGCCCATGATCTGCGCCGCAACAACGCCGATCCAGGCGATGGAAATAATCAGAGACGAGAGTTTTTTGACCCCATCGCCGTAAAATCCGCCGAGAAGGCCCGGCAGATTGTAGCCTTGATAGTCCTTGAGGCAGCGGACGAGAAAAAACAGGACCACGAGACCCAGTGCCGCCGAAAGCATAAACCACGAACCCGCCCAGCCGATCCGATACGCGGAATCGACGGAGCCGATGATGGCGCTGCTCCCCAGCATGGTGGCCAAGAGACTTCCGCTCACCTGAGCGACGCCGGCTTTTTTCCCGGCCACGTAAAAGTCCCTGCCGTCTTTGACCTTGCGCCAGGACCGATAACCGACAAAGAGGGTGAAGACAAAATAGACCGTGATGAAAACAGATTTTAAATGGATTGCGCTGATTGTATTGCCGATTGACATGATTTTGTTGCTCCTTTACTGATAAGCAGTGATTCCATTGATGGGAATGAATACGTGATTTATTTATTGCATATTCATTTACCGGGTATTACACTAAGGTATATCCCAATTCCGCGAACAATTTGAGGTCATTGTCAATATTTGACCCCGTTGTTGTCAAGAAATCTCCGGTAATTGTCGCGTTGGATCCGGAGCGGAACACGGCCCGGTCGTCGCCCAGCATGGCCCGGCCCGCCGCCATTTTGATGAAGGCCCGGGGGTTAATGAAGCGAAAGATCGCGATGACCCTGAGGGCTTCGTCCAGTTCGATTTTTTCATTATTTTCACATGGCGTTCCGGGGATCGGATTCAGGAAATTGACCGGTATCGAGCGGATATCCAATTCCCGCAGGGCCAAGGCCAGATCAATCCGGTCTTCCATGGTCTCGCCGAGTCCGATGATGCCGCCGCTGCAAATCTCCATGCCCGCCGCTTTGGCCGCCTTGATGGCCGCGACTTTGTCCCGGAAGCTGTGCGTCGTGCAGATTTCCGGAAAATAGCGCTCCGAGGTCTCCAGATTGTTGTGGATACGGGTCACGCCGGCGTCTTTCAGCATCCGGTACTCCTCTTCGTTGAGGAGACCCAGGGACGAGCAGATCTGCTGCGGCAGGTTCTCCGCCCTCAGGGCCCTGACGCTCTCGCAGACTTGCTCCAATTCCCGGCGCGGGAGCTTCTTCCCCGCGGTCACGATGCAGTAGCGGGGGATTCCGCGGTCGGCGTTGTATTTGGCGTCTTCGACGATGACCTCCGTGCCGTAGAGCGGATGGCAGTCGATTTCGGCGTGATTGTGGGCCGATTGGGCGCAGTATTTGCAGTCTTCGGAGCATTTGCCGACCTTGCCGTCCAATATGGCGCAGACGTCAAAGGCATTTCCGCAAAAATGGGTCCGGATCTCGTCGGCTGCCGCGCACAATTCCTCGAGAGGGGCCTCCGCCAAATACAGGGCCTCTTCCCTCGTGACGGATTCGCCCCGAAGGACCTTTTCTTTCATTTCCTGGGTGTTCATCATTTCTCCTTTTTCAAATTGATCAATGTTTTGATGCAACCTGTACGGGCGCGCAATGCGTGCCCCTACGACCTTCTCCAACCTGCCTTTGTGCGAATCATGATTGAATTTTCACGCTGATTTCCCCCGAAAAGAGCGAAACTCGCTTCCCGTCGGGCAGCCGAACAATCAGCTCCCCGGCCTTGTCGATATCCTCGGCCGTCCCTTCATAGGGCACGTTTTCGAGGACGAAGCGGACCGTTTTCCCCAATACGAAGGACGCCGCCCTGTACTCGGCGATCAGCCCCGCGTCGTCGTCTTCGGCAAGGATCGCGAAGAATTCCTTCAAATACTCCCCCATAAGCTCGTTGCGGATGGCCGCCGGTTGGACGTCCTCAAAGATCGGGCCCGCGATGTCCCTGAGCTCCGGCGGAAAATCCCGCGCGGCGAAGTTGACGCCGGTTCCCACGATGACAGCCGAAATATTGCCCGTCTCGTAGTCGAGGACTCCTTCGGTCAGGATCCCCGCGATTTTTTTCCCGCGCAGATAGAGATCATTGACCCACTTGATGGCGACGTCGACGTTTGCCACCCGATCGATTGCTCTTTTGAGCGCGACCGCGTTCCTGATCGTCACAAGGGCCGTATTTTTGTCGTTTATCCCTTCACGCAGAATGACGCTCGTGTAGATGCTGCCCGGGGGCGACCAGAATTCCCGGGAAAAGCGCCCGTAACCGCCGGTTTGTCGGTTGGCAACAAGGACCGTTTTGTCTTTCGCGCCTTCAATGGCCATGATTTTCGCCGTTTTGTTCGTGGACGGAATGCTGTCGTAGCAGAAAATGTCAATGCCTTTGAGACTTTCGGGCAGCCGGTGGCGGATCCCCTCAGGCGTCAGGATGTCGGTTTTCCGGTAGCGATAGCCTTTGTTGCCGGCGCTCTCGATGACATGGCCCTCCGCCTTCAGCTTCCGGATGGCCTGCCAGACCGCTGTCCGGGAAAGGCCGAGATATCCCGCAATTTTCTCCCCCGAGGTCCCGGCGTCGCCGCTCTCTATCAGATAGCGCAGCACTTCGCTTTTCGTTTCCATTTGACCTCCGTTATCGTTAACATAAAATCAAATTTGCTTAACGACGATATTATATCTTATTTTTCTCTCTTGTGCAACGCTTTTTTTTATGATACAATATCATGGCGCGAATATCGCGCGCAAAGGGGGCAATTTCATTTTGAAAGAAACCGCGATTGATTTTCTCAAAGGCCTTGTGATCGGATCCATCAACGTGATTCCCGGCGTTTCCGGCGGTACCATGGCCGTGATCCTCGGAATCTTTGAAAAATTGACGGAATCCATCAGTTGCTTTGTCGGGGCCGCCCGGGCGAAGAAGCTGCAATACGTCAAATTTCTCGCCGCCGTGGGGATCGGCATGGCCATCGGCATCGTGACCTTTACGAATATCGTCCTTTATTTTCTGACCCGCTGGCCCAGGGCCACGGCCGTCGTTTTCATCCTGATGGTCCTCCCCAGTATTCCGCTGATCGTCAAGGGGCTCGACAAAAAAGATCCAAAAAATATCGGTTTTTTCGTTCTGGGACTGATTCTGACCGGCATATTCGTCTTTCTGGACGCGCGCTACGGCGCCGGAGAAGCGAGCGTCGGCGCGCCCGTCGCGGTGACCGCCGCGTATTGCGTCAAAATGCTGCTCTGCGGAGCGGTGGCCGCGGGAGCCATGATCATTCCGGGAATTTCGGGCTCGCTGATCCTGCTGATTCTCGGCGAATACCACCATATCATCGGCTTTGTCGGCGATCTGGCCAAACTTCCGGCGCTCCTCGGGGCCTTTCCGGGGCTATCGGCCTTTGCGCGGGAATTGCATCTGATTCCGGTGTTCTTTTTCGGGATCGGCGTATTGCTGGGCCTTGTCTTTGTGGCGAAGCTGCTGAATTTTCTGCTGCGGAAATACAAAGGACCGACGCTCTTTTTCATCACGGGCCTCGTGATCGTATCCCTGTACCAAATCTGGCTGAAGCTCAGCTGAAATCCATAAAAGGGCCGGAATATCCGGCATGAACCATTTTGAGGGGGAAAAACGAAGATGATTGATCGGGATTACCATATCCACACGGCCTATTCCAACGATTCGACGCAGGATATGGAGGAATCGGTCAAAAGCGCCATTGCCTTGGGTTTGCGGGAAATCGCTTTTACCGACCATTACGAACATGACGTGGAGACCTTTGACTACGAGGGGGATTACTGGCTGGACCGTCCCGCCTATATCGCGGGCGTACTGCGAATGCGGGAAAAATACGCCAGGGACATCCGTATCCTTTTGGGCGTTGAGATCGGCGCGCAACCGGGGCTGGCGGACTATTTCGCCGGAGAATTGGCCAATGACCCCTGGGATTTCATTATCGCCTCCTGTCATACGATCGACCGGATCGACCTCTTCTTCGGCAAGGTCCAGGAAGGGAAAACAAAAGACGAGATGCAGGACCTCTATTTCCGGAACCTGTTGGAACTCGTCAGCGGCTATGACTGCTTTTCGGTTTTCGGACACCTCGACTACGTGACCCGCTACGGAGGGGAGCGCTTTCGCGGGCTCAATTACGAGCGGCAGCGCGACGTCATCGACGAGATCCTGAAGATGCTTATCGCCAAGGGCAAGGGCATCGAGATCAACACCTCGGCCTTCCGCTACAACGAAGGCCGCTTTTATCCCCACCCCGACATCGTCCGGCGCTATTTCGAACTGGGCGGGGAAATCCTCACCGTAGGCAGCGACGCCCACAAGTGCGGGGATATCGCCCGGGATTTCGACAAGGTCGCGGATTTTCTCCGGAGCGTCGGAAAGCCCTATATCACCGTGTACGAAGGCATGAAACCGCGTTTCGTCAAGATTTGAGAGGCCCCCTTTCCCGCCGGAAAATCATGAAGCCGGAAAAAACGGAAGAGAAATTTTAAAAAAAGGGATTGACGGAAAGACGAAAATCTGTTATACTTTTTAAGCTGAATCAATACGGAAAGATGGTCGAGTGGTCGAAGGCACATGCTTGGAGAGCATGCGTACGGGAAACTGTACCGTGGGTTCGAATCCCACTCTTTCCGCCAAATATGCACCCATAGCTCAGATGGATAGAGTGCTGCTCTCCGAAGGCAGAGGCCGTGCGTTCGAACCGCACTGGGTGTACCATTTTTTGCGCCCATAGCTCAGATGGATAGAGCGTTGCCCTGCGGAGGCAAAGGTCGTGCGTTCGAGTCGCGCTGGGCGCGCCATTTTTTTAATTTCCGGGGGAAACGCGGAACCACAGGAGGCCACACATGAACGCAACCAACATTTACGTAGAAGTGCTGAACAACACCAACCTCATCGCGCTGGCGACCGCGGTGGACAATATCCCCAGCGTCAGGGTCGTCAATTTTTACTATAATCCGGAAAAACCGCACATCCTGTACTTCGTATCGGACCGGGCCGACCGGAAAGTCCTCGAGTTCGCGAAAAACAACGTGATCGCCTTTACGACAATCCCCGCGGAAGGCATTGCCCACGCCCGCTCCCTGAAAGCCGGCGTACAAAAAAGCGCCCTGACTTACGGGGAATTCGCCAAAGCCCTCGGAGAATCCACTCCCGGAGAGGAAGGATCCGCCGACGGAAACGGCGAATTGCTCGACGTCTATGAGATTCTCGTGTCGGAAGCGGAAGCCGTCACTGAAAATGGCGAAGTTGTGCGCATCCGCTTCTAAGGAGGCATACCATGATAGTATATTTTAGCGGTACCGGCAACAGCGAATTTGTGGCGAGACGCGTCGCAAAAATCGTCGGAGACGAGCTTATTTCCCTCAACGCGGCCATCAAAAACGGAATTCCCGGAAATTTCCACTCGGAAAAGCCCTGGGTCTTCGTCTGCCCTGTCTATGCCTGGCGTATGCCCAGGATCGTGGAGGATTTTATCGAAAAGTCCACATTTACAGGAAGCCGTGAGGCCTATGTCCTCATGACCTGCGGAGAATCGGCCGGGAGCGCCGGCGATCGGGCAAAGATCCTTCTCGAGTCAAAAGGTCTGACTTTTCTGGGTTTCTCAGCCTTGAAAATGCCCGAAAATTATATCGCCCTGTTCTCGGCCCCCGATCCGGAAGCCTGCCGGGAAATCATTGAAAAAGCGAAGCCGGACATGGACCGGTTGGCGACTCAAATAAAGAATCGCAGCCCCCTTCAGACAAAAACCGGCGGGGTTCTGACAAGACTGCTCGGCGCGATGATCAATCCCCTGTTTTACCGTTTTATCATCAGCGCCAAGGGCTTTCACGCAACGGACGCCTGCACATCCTGCGGGGCCTGCGTCGATCTCTGCCCGCTCAACAACATTGAGTTGCGGGATGGAAAGCCGGTCTGGGGAGACCATTGCACCCATTGCATGGCCTGCATCTGCCGCTGCCCCACGGAAGCGATCCAGTACAAGAAGCGCAGCGAAAAAAAGAGGCGATATTTTTTGAATCAGGAAGAAGAGGTCTGACATCCGCGCGTCGTATCCCGCGAGGATTCAGCATGAGCAGATACATGTGATTGACATCGTCACGTTTTACAGGAGGAAAAATGGAAGGAAAATTGCACGCCATGTATTTCAGCCCCACCCGCACGACGCAAAGGGTCATCGCGGCCCTGACGCCGGTTATCGGAGAAGGTCTCGGTCTTGCCCGCGAAGACATTGACCTCACGCGCCCCGCCGCCAGAGAAAAAGCTTACGCCTTCGGAAAAGAGGATTTGCTGATCTTCGGCTTCCCCGTATACGCCGGACGGATCCCCACCCTGCTGGAAAGTCTGTTTCCGAAGCTCTCGGGAAGCGAAACGCCCGCGGTCGTCATCGCAACCTACGGAAACCGCGATTACGACGACGCCCTTCTTGAGGCCAAAGATCTCCTGACGGCGAGAGGCTTTGTGGTCATCGCCGCCGGCGCCTTTATCGGGGAACATTCGTTTTCAAACATACTGGCGGCAGGAAGGCCCGACCGGGATGATCTGGACATCGCCGCGACCTTCGCCGGTAAGATCGTCGAAAAACGTCGCGGGGGAAGTCCGGCCGCCGTTTCCGTAAAGGGGAACTTTCCCTACAGAGACGGAATGGCCGCCATGCCCTTTTTGCCCAAAACAAAAGAGGCGTGCACAAAATGCCTCGCCTGTGTAAAAGGATGCCCCATGGGCGTTATCGATCCCGCCGATCCGGCTCAAGTCAGCCCGGGCTGCATTCTCTGCTGCGCCTGCGTGAAAATCTGTCCCGTCGGGGCCAAGTATTTTGACGCCGAGCCCCTGGCCAAAATGCGGGCCAGACTTGAGGGGAATTTTATGGCCCGAAAAGAGCCCGAGCTCTTTTTGTGACAAGCGCTCCACCCGACTCCGGATCATGGCGGATAAACTTGCCCCTCATCCGAACAAATCCTGCATCGTGACTTCCGACTGCGCGAGGTAGGCGTATTGGTTTCGCTTGACGCCATAAGTCGTCACAAACGTCATATGAAGGCCTTTCCGGGTTTTTGTCTCTTCGGCAAAAGCCCGGATTTTTGCTTCAAGACGTTCCGCGTAACTTTTGTCGATCGCAAATTCCCGAAGGGCGTACTTGATCTCACAGAGATTGATGATATGATCGGCCCGGTCGATCACGAGGTCGATCTGCGCGCCCGGGGCATAGTCGCCGTTACCGTTACTTCGCCAAGCTGACGTATTGGCGACGACGCCGGCGATGCCGAGGGCTTTCCGGATCTGCTCCTCATGGGCGAGACAAACCAGTTCAAAAGCATACCCGCGCCAGGCGTTTTGGCTGCCGGCGCTCAGGCTTTTCGCCCAAAACGCAGCGTCGTTGTTTCCGCCTTCCGCGAGAAAGCGGCGCCAAAACAGGGTGAAGGGATCCGTGAGCTGATAGAGCGCGCCCCTGCTTTTTTTGGCATAACCGTGGTACTTGCGGATAAAGCCGCTGGATTCCAGCTCATCGAGAACTTTTGTCAGCGTCCCGCCGTCGGGTAAATTCGCCACCGAAACGATCTCTTCCCTCGGGAGACCCGATAATTTTCCCGCAAGGGCCGTGACTATTTTCCGATGGTTTTCGTCATTTTTGAACAGTGTCTTATAGAGCACCTGATATTCGTCTTTCAAAGGGGCGTTCTCTCCGAAACAGAGAAAATCCACATTTTGCGCAAGCCCGTAGTCCGGGCGGAACTGATCGAGATAAAAGGGAATGCCGCCGAAAATCATATAGGCTTCGACGATCTGATAGCGGTTCAGCACAATGTGACGCGAGTGGAAAAATGCCTCGCATTCCGCCAGCGTAAAGGGCTTGAGGGCCATTCGCCGCGTCACGCGGTTGAAAAGTCCGCCGGTATTTTCAAACAGCTTTTTCACAATCCAGGACGTCGCCGACCCGCAGGCGATCAAAAACACGTCCGGCCGGGCCGAAGCGAAACTGTTCCAGAAATATTCCAGCGCGGACAAAAAGCCGGACGCGCGCGTATCCAACCACGGCATTTCATCGATAAAAATGACTTTGCGGCCCGGGGATTTGGCGGTTTTGATCAGCTGTTCCAACTGGAGGAAAGACTCCAGCCAGTCATTTTTTTGCGGGTAGGGTGTTTTACCGTATTTATTCAGGGCAATGTTGAACATTTGCAGCTGTTCCTCTTTGCTTCCGTCAAAACGGCCTGTGCAATAAAACGCAAAGCGGTTCCTGAAAAATTCCTTGATTAAAAATGTCTTGCCGACTCTTCTCCGGCCATAAACAGCTAAAAATTCGGGCTTTCCGGATTCCATATAGCTTGTAAGCGCCTTGATTTCCTGCTTTCTGCCGATTATCTCCATCGGGGGTCCTCCGAAAGCCAGCGCTAAGTGGTATAAAAAATATAGTTAGCGCTGAGTTCTCTGAATTGCTCTTACGGATATTATAGGGCAAAACGGCTTAAAAGTCAAGCAATATCAATGTTTTAGAAAAAATAAATCAAAAATAGATTTCAGCGCCAAGTCACTTTTTGAAGGTACTTGGCGCTGATTTTAAAAATGATATCATCTGTAGGGGACGCGACGTACAAGAAGGGTTTTTCGACCTCAAAGTCTGAAATTTTTCATTCCTGCAAAAAGTCAAGCAGATTCTTAACCTCTATGCCCTCATAGGAATTCACAAAACTCCGGTCCATGGTCAGGATGACTTTGCGGTAATTGTCCTTTGCGCTTTGGAGCGAAAAGATCTCCCGTTTTCTTGTGCCTTCGTCCCGGATACTTTCCGAAACCTGATAATAGATTTTCTCATCGGGTTTGACCGCTATAAAGTCTATCTCCGTCTCGCCGACCTTTCCGACGGACACGTCATATCCTCTTCGCCTCAATTCGAAATAGACGATGTTTTCCAGCAGATATCCCCGATTGACGTCCCGATATCCCAAAAGGATGTTTCGGATGCCGGTATCTACGATATAGTATTTATCCAGCGTTTTTAAATACTCCTTCCCCCGGATGTCATAGCGGGGAACGCCGTAAAAAATATAGGCGCTTTCCAGGGCTTCAATATAGGAAGAAATCGTCTTGCCCGCAGGAGGTTTTGTCTTTCCCCCGATCTGGAGTTCCTTTTCCCGAACAAAGGCGTTTCCAATGCTGTTGGGAGAGACAAGGCTCCCGATATTATCCGCGAGGAAGAGAACCAGTTTTTGCAGCAGGCGCTGATCACCGACGGCGTTCCGCTCCACGACGTCCCGCAAGACAATCGTGGAATAGATTCCTTCCAAAACGGGATTGATTTGATCCTGCGCAAAATTGTACTGAACAATCCCGGGCATACCGCCATACTTCAGATAGGATTCGAATTTTCGTTCCATCCCTGCGTCGGACTCAAAATCATTGAAATCCAGAAATTCTTTGAAGGAAAGCGGATACATTTTGATCTCCACACAGCGTCCGCCCAGCATTGTGGCAAAGTCCGAAGACAGCAGGCGGGAATTGGAACCGGTGATGTAAATATCCGCCGGGAAGTCCACCCGAAATGAATCTATGGCTCTGGCCCAATTCTCTACCATCTGGACTTCATCCAGAAGAATGTAATGCTTTTCCGTTCCCGATATCAAGGCGGAAACGGCGCGGTACAAATCCATGTAGTTTTGAATATGCGAAAAACGCAGAGACTCAAAATTCATCCGGATGATCCTTGTTTCGGGGACTCCGCTTGCGAGCAGATATTCGACAAACAATTCCAGCAACGAAGATTTGCCGCAGCGTCTGACGCCGGTGATGATTTTGATTTCTTCTTTATCCTTGAAGGATTTCAGGACGGAAAGATAAGCGTCTCTCGCTTTCATACAATCACCTCAACCTGAGTATACGCTTTTCAAGGGAGAAAGTCAAGAACTTTTCGACCTCAAAGTCAAAAACTTTTATTTTTTATAAATTTCTGACTTGGAAGCCAAAAACTTTTATTTTTTTGAAATTTCATACTTTGAAGTTGCAAAATTTTTATTATACATCGCCGTATACGTCAGCTTCCCCTGAATCCGTTCCGATTTCATCAACGCTACGCTAATGACGTCAAAGGTAAGCGCCGCGGGTTCCGGGGGGCTGTATCCCTGTCGCAAATTCACCCCGCGCCCCAATGTCACGTGGGGCCGAAATTCTCTGTCATCAACGCGAAAACCCGCTTCCCGCAGGCGCTCGCACAGATCCCGCTGCAATTGCGTCAGCGCGTCATTCTTCCCGACGCCGATCCAACGGACGTCGCCCCCTTCCCGGCGGAAGCGGCCGGTTTTTTCCAGCGTCAGGGAAAAAGGCGCGAATGCCAGACGCTTCAAGACCGATTTCACCAAAGCGGTCTCCCTGCTGTCGCATTCGCCGAGGAAAGCCAGCGTCAAGTGAAGATTATTCGCCGCGGAAAAAGTCCCGGAAATCGCATTGTCCCGGAGCTCCGTGATCAAGGTTCGCAGGCTTTCCCTGACGTCGGCGGGAAAATTGATCGCGATAAAAAGGCGCATGTCAGGCCTCCTTGCCACGGGCCAACATCAGCGCCGCGAAAACCATAATCAGCGCGCTGACCGCGTGGGGGGCGCGGAAGGGGCCGATCATCAGGTCCTCAACCCGGAAAAAGCTCACGATGATCCGGTTGACGCTGTAGAGGATCAGGTACCACCACCAGAGCCGGCCGGGCTTTTTTCCGCATTTTTTCCGCAACACAAACCAGATCAGGCAAAATCCCGCCAGATTCAGGACCGATTCGTAAAGCATGGCCGGATGCAGGGCCACGCCGGGAAATTCGGATCCCGCCGGGGATGAAGGCGGAAACACAAGCCCCCAGGGGACTTTCGGCGCGTATTGCAAACGTTCGGCGGCCGGCAGGGTCAGATAGCGCGCGTACCAATCCCCGAAGGCGGGTTTCAGCCGGAATATGACGGACCAGGGCGTCACGACAGGAACGCCGTGGACTTCCCCGTTCATAAAATTTCCGATGCGTCCGACGGCCTGTCCGAGGATGAAGGGCGCCGCCATCAGATCCCCGAAGGCCAAAAAGGGGATTTTTTTTATCCGCGAATACAGAAAAGCGCCAAAAAATCCGCAGATGATCCCACCGTGAATCGCGAGGCCCCCGTGCCAGACCGCCGGAATCTCAAGGGGATTCGCGAGATACCAGGGCAGGTGGAAGGCCACGTAATACAGACGCGCGCCGATGACGCCGGAGATCATGGCCACAAAGGCGAAGTTTTCGACGGCGGGCTGTGGGATCCCCTTCTCCCGGGCGTGGCGCTTGGCGACCGCCAGCCCGAGCAAAAAAGCCAGCGCAATGCAAATCCCGTAAAAACGGATATCCAAATTTCCGATGCGTATCAAGGTCGGATGCATTATTTCTCCTCTCCCCGATTCCGGACTCAGGCCGGGGTTTCCGTAGACTTATCTGTTCCCATTATACAACAAAAAAAGAAAAAGGGCAACAAAAAGCGGGGCTTTGCGACCCCGCGTGATTTTCTTGGCGCGCCCGGCAGGACTCGAACCCGCAACCCCTTGATCCGAAGTCAAGTGCTCTATCCAATTGAACTACAGACGCGTACAGTGATTACAGCGATTGCTATGATTACATGAGTAAACGATGACCTTATTCGTCATGGCTCAACCGTCAGGGGTTCCCCGTCAGGATTTCATTTGTGAGGTTTCGGTCCCGTTCAGGTGTTCGGCCATACTGATGGCGATTTGTTTCAGCTTCGCGATGTCCTCTTCCTTGGGGGAACCGTGAGCTTCGACCGGAGGCGCGACCAGGGTCAGTCCCGGCAGGCTGTCCACAAATTCCTGAATGGCGCGAACGCCGCCCCCCGACCACATCATGCTGCCGAAGATGCCGACGAAGCGATTCTTCAGGCCGTAATTCTTCAGCTTGTGCAGGATCGGCACGAGCTTTGGGTATGCGGTCGTGTTGTGGGCGCAGGAACCCAGGATCAAGCCCTGATATTTCCAGATCCGGCTCACGATATCGGTCGAGTCCACTTTGGACGAGTCATAAATCCGGATATCGGTAATGCCCGATTCCCGCAGTTGAGTCCCGATGACTTCCGCCATCTGGGCCGTATTGCCGTACATGCTGCCGTAGACGATGACGACGCCCTTCGTCTCGGGCTCGAATTTCGCCCATTTTTCATATATCCGCACGATCCCCGGCACGTCCCGCCGCCACAGAATCCCGTGGGCGGGGCAGATCATTTTGATGTCGAGGGCGCCGAGCTTTTTGATGGCCATGACGACTTGAGCGCCGTATTTGCCGACGATGTTTGAATAATATTTGCGCATCTCGCTCTTGTAAAACGTGAGGTCCACCTCATCGTCAAATATACCCCCGGAAAGGGCCCCGAAGCCGCCGAAGGCGTCGTTGGAAAAGAGAATCCCCGACGTCTTGTCGTAGGTGACCATGGATTCGGGCCAATGAACCATGGGGATCATGGCAAACGTCAGCTTGTGCTTGCCGAGGTCGATTTCGTCCCCTTCCTTGATCGTGATGAAATTTTCCTCGGGGAAGTTGTGGGCGAGCGCCTTCAGCATCGGGAGACTCTTGGCGTTTCCGATGATCTTCATGTCCGGGTAATAGCGGACGAGTTCCTTGAGTCCCGACGAATGGTCGGGCTCCACGTGATTCACCACGAAATAATCGGGCTTCCGGCCGCCCAAAGCCTCATGGAGCTTGTCCATGAACGTGATTGCCGTATTGATTTCCACCGCGTCGATGACGCAGATTTTCTCGTCTCTGATAATATAGGAATTGTAACTGACGCCGTTAGGTATCGGGATATAATTTTCAAAGCGTTCCTTCTGAAAATCATTGACGCCGATCCACGAAATATCGTCGCATATTTTAACCGATCGAAACATCCGGATCCTCCTTTTGTGATTCGCTGACTCTCCCATTATAGATGATTTTCCGAAAACTTGCAAGGAATATTTTCAAGGGCCTCCGATTCCGCGGAATTTCCCTTGATTTATGAGGATTTTTGTGATAGAATCAAACTGCGGTCCTTCCCCGCAAAAGAAAAACCCGGGGTAGCTAATCCCGGGTTTTACCCGCAATCTCAATGAGTAGCTAATTCATTTCCGATTGCTTAAAGGTTTTTTCCTTCAGTCAAGTAGCCAACTCTATCTGTCCGAAAAACCCTTTGTCATTTCCCGGCCTCCGGAGCCACCATCGGTCAGGAAATTATAATTTGTCTTGCGAGGAGCCACCTGCAAGAAAAATTCCGTTGCTTAGCAATATCACTATTGCTACAATTCATTTATAGCACATATTTTCCCGTTTGTAAAGTGTTTTTTCAAAAAAAAATTTATTGACGTTTTTATAAGCAGTGCAAAATCTACCTTGTGACAATAAATACTCTTGTTGGTTATTCATTATTGGGAGGGTCAATGTACAGCAAAATCCTGCTCTTGTGGATCTATTGTCTCGCCTTTACGGGGGGCATGGTCAATACGGTCTGCGTCGCGTATTTCGCGACGACAGTCTCGCATTTTACCGGCGTCGTTTCCCGCTTCGCCACTCATGTGGCGGCGCTTCGCTTCCGGGACATGGGGAGCGCCCTGGCGCTGATGGGGGCTTTTCTCCTGGGGGGCGCCGTCTCGGGCTTTATCGTCCACGAGCGGGAATTCAACCTCAAGAAGCGCTACGGCATTATCCTGCTCTTTACCGGAGCGGCCCTTGCCCTGGCAAACGCCCTGACGGCCGGCCGCGTCTATCCCTTTATGCTGTTTCTCGCGTTCCTGATGGGCCTTCAGAACGGGTTGCTCCTCCGCTACAACGGCGTCGTCGTCCGCACGACCCACATGTCGGGCAATCTGACGGATTTGGGCGTCTACCTCGGCTATTTCCTGAGGGACCCCGCGAACCGGAACCATCTCGAAAAAGCCTTGATTTCCCTGTTCTGCATTCTGTTTTTTGCGGGAGGCGGCGTCTTCGGCATGCTGCTGTATCCTGTCCTCGGGCGGCGTTTTTTCTATGTGACAGCGCTCTTTTACTGGCTGATCGCGGCTTTTTATTTCCGGATCCGTCATCTCCGGCTCCGCGGCTACATATTTTAGCGCGACAAACGCTTCGCCGAAATCTTTCCCGAAAAATTAAAATTTTCCATTGACATTTTGGAAAAAATGCGTTAGAATCTTACTGTTACGCCTAGGTGGTGAAATTGGTAGACGCACGGGACTCAAAATCCCGCGGTAGCAATACCATGGGGGTTCGAGTCCCCCCCCAGGCACCAAACGCATAAAATCACACGTTAAAACATCCGTCCCGCAGGACGGATGTTGCCTTTTTTTGCCGCTCACATGATTTCGTTGAAATTCAGCACATATTCGAATTTGTTCATGGTCTCGGCCAGAAGCTCCAGCTCCGCCTTCAACATGGACGTATCGTCTACTCCCAGCGCCTCGTCGCCTTCCCCGCTCAGATGGCTTTCGATAATCATCCTGCGGAAGGCCATGGAGCTCAGGCTGATGATAAAATCCTCCTTGGTAAAGGCGATGGATTCCTCAAATTCCACTTCTCTCAATTCGGGATTGCTCTGCTCGATTTTTTTCATTGATTCACCCCTATAGGTTTTGACTTTTCTGTATACTCCCAGTTTTGTCTGCTTTGTGATTTGCGTCGGGTCTCAGTCGCCGGTCCTGGCCGTGCCGAGACGCTGTTTCAGGTTTTTGATCAGGGCCTGGAGCTCTTCGTTTTCTTTTTTGAGCCGCTCCGTATCCTCATAGAGCTTCCGGCCGTCGGCCTTGAGGGCCTCGTTTTCCCGGGCCAGTTCGCCCAATCGCGATTCCGTTTCTTCCTTTTCCCGCCTGAGCGTCGTAATCGTCTGCTTTCCCGCTTCATTTTCGGCCCGCAGGGTCGCCGTTATTTTCTCCCCGTCGGCGCTTTCGGCGCTGAGCCGCTTGATATAATTCTGCAGTTCCTCGGTCTCGAAGCTCTTCTTTTGGGCGAAGGACTCAAAATCTTTCCGTTCGCTCTCTTTTTTCGCGACCTCCCTTTCCTTGGCGGCGACATTCGCCTTTGCCTCGGCGAGCCCGTCCCTGAGGCCGGCCAGTTCTCCCCGCAGTTTCTCCGCGTCTTCTTCGAGTGCGGCGATTTTGTCCTCAAGGCTCAGTTTCGTCTTGAACAGCTCGTCGTTATCGGCCGTCAACCGCTCCTGGTCCTGCATGGCGAGCTTCAGCGCCTTTTCCAATGAGGCGTTTTCCCTCGTCAGCGCGTCGTTTTCTTCCCAGACGCAACCCGAAAGGGTCAGCATCAGGATCGGGAGAAAAAATTTTGTCTTTTGGTTTATCTTCATCGTAAATCCCGTTCCGTAGCCCAAAGTCGGCAAGATCAGAATATTTTTTTGTAAAAATGGCAGTAGGGCGCGGTCCCCTTGTGTTCGTAATATTCCTGATGATAGTCTTCGGCGGGCCAGAATGTCTCCGCCGGTCTAAGGGCCGTCGCCACCTTGTAGCCTTTTTCCGTCAGGATGCCGGTGTATTTTTCGGCAATGGCTTTTTCTTCCGGACTCCCGTAAAAGATCGCCGAGAGGTATTGAGAGCCGATATCCGGACCCTGACCGTCGGTCTGGGTAAAGTCGTGGGTCTCAAAAAACAGCCGGACGAGAGCCTCATAGTCTGTCTTCCCGGGGTCGTACTCCGCCTCGACGCACTCGAGATGGCCTGTGGTTCCGGTCTTGACCTCGACGTAGGCCGGACGCTCCACGCGTCCTCCCATAAAGCCTACGGTGGTCGAGACGATCCCCGGCGCTTTCATGAAAAAGTATTCGGTCCCCCAGAAACAGCCTGAAGCAAAATACGCTTTTTTCGTTTTTTCAGACATTTCATCGCCTCCGCCTTATTTTTATATATTGTATCCGCATTTGTCTGAAAATGCAAGCAATAATCTTGAAATTTTTAAAAAATTTTTTTCCCATGGAGAAAAAAATACGCTATAATAGAAGAGGAACAAAATCTGAATAAGGAAGTGATGAAAATGCCCGCATTTTCCAAAAATACGCTCTGGGACGTCAGTCCCGCGCTATCTGCCGTGGCCCAGGGAACGATCCCCGCGGATCTCGTGATCCGGGACGCGAAACTCGTCAACGTCTGTACCCGTGAAATCCTCGAACACACCGACGTCGCCGTATCCCGGGGGAGGATCGCCCTGGTAGGCGACGCGGCCCACTGTATCGGAGAGAAAACCCTTGTGGTCGAGGCCCGGGGCAGATACCTCGTTCCGGGTTTTCTCGACGGCCACATCCACGTGGAGTCCTCCATGCTTTCGGTGGGCGAATACGCCGCGGCCGTCATTCCCCACGGGACGACGGGCATCTATATGGACCCCCATGAGATCTGCAATGTGCTGGGCGTCCCCGGCGTCGACTGCATGATCGCCGACGGCAAGCGGACGCCGCTGAAATCCATGGTCACCATGCCCTCCTGCGTCCCTGCCGTACCGGGCTTTGAGGACGCCGGCGCCGAGATCCGTTCCGGAGACGTCCGCGAGGCCATGAAATCCGAAGACATCGTCGGTCTCGGGGAAATGATGAATTTTCCCGGAATCCTGTTTTCGGACCCGGAGACCCACGCCATCGTCGGCGAAACCCTGAAAGCGGGCAAAATCGCTACGGGCCATTTTTCGATCCCCGACACGGGAAAAGGCCTCAACGCCTACGCGGCCGCCGGGATCCGCTGCTGTCACGAGTCGACCTCCGCCGCCGAAGCGCTGGCCAAGATGCGGCTCGGCATGTACGCCCAGATCCGGGAAGGCTCGGCCTGGCACGATCTCCATGACGTCTCCAAAGCCGTGACGGCCAATGAGATCGATACCCGCTTCGCCTGCCTCGTCAGCGACGATACCCACCCCAACACGCTGATCCGGGACGGTCACTTGGACCACATCCTGAGGCGGGCCGTGGCCGAAGGCATAGATCCCCTGACGGCCCTCCAGATGGTGACGATCAATACGGCCCAGTGCTTCAAAATGGATCATGAACTGGGATCCGTGACGCCCGGGAAATGCGCCGACCTCGTCCTCCTCAAAGACCTCAAAGACTTCGCGGCGGCGGAAGTCTGGATCGACGGGGAGCATGTGGCCTCGGAGGGAAAGATCCTCTATACGCCGGAACCCGCCGCTTTTCCGGATTTCGCGCTGCATACGATGCATGTCAAACAAACAATCACGGCCGATTCCTTCCGGATCGAAGCGCCGGGCCCGGATCGTGTCCGCGTCCGGGTCATCGAGGTCATCCCCGCCCGGGTGGGCACCTACGAGCGCGTCCTTGACGTCGCCCCCGTAAAGGGAAGGATCGAATCCGATCTCTCCCGGGATCTGCTCAAGGCCTTTGTCTTTGAGCGCCACCACGGGACCGGCAACTTCAGCTGCGGTCTCGTCAAAGGCTTCGGCATCAAAAAAGGCGCCATGGCTTCCACGGTAGCCCATGACGCCCACAATCTGCTGGTTCTCGGGACAAATGACGACGATATGGCATTGGCGGCCAATACGCTGATCGAAGCCGGAGGCGGCATGGTTGTCGTCGCCGACGGAAAAATCCTCGGCCTCGTGAAGCTCCCCATCGCGGGTCTTATGGGGGACAAGCCCGTGGCGCAAATGGCCCGGGACGTCGAAGCCCTCGAATCCGCCTGGGACGCCATCGGCTGCGCCATGCCCTCGCCTTTCATGACCATGGCGCTGATCCCTCTCGCCTGTCTGCCCGAGCTCCGGTTGACGGACAGGGGCCTTGTGGACTGTGTGAATTTCCGCTTTACGGATTTCTTTGTGAAATAAGATAGACGGCGATCTTTCGTCTGCGGGTCTCGCAAAGGTACACGCCCCCGCCGGGGGTGAACTGCCGGACCCGTATTTTAGCCTGCGACAGGCGGTCGCCCCAAAAGGCCGCCAGCGTCCCCATCAGCGCGCTTTCCACGTCGCGCTCGGCGGGCCCCGCCATCCGGAAAAATCGAAAGACCGCGTCACAGTATGCCCCGGGCGTTCCGGCCGTCACGATCAGGCCCAGCCCTTCGGGAAAAGCCCCGAGCATGGTCTCCGGATCAAAACGGGCCACGTCGTCCTCCGTAGCGAAGCGGATCAGGACGGCGCTTGAAAAGAGAACTTCCGCCCCTTCCCGGGTTGCCAACTCCAGGAGAGGGCCCCCAAGGGCATCGGCCACAGGCCTTTCCGCCGGAACTTCCCGCATAAAAAATTTCAATTCCCGAAGACGTTCCCGGCTTGCGTAAATCACGGGAGCGTCTTCGCCCATAGAGACTTTCCCTGCATGAATGATCTTTCTCATCCGCAATCCTCCTTACTTTTCCTCATCGCCGATCCTCATGATCATCCGCCGGGCGCTTCTGCCCTTCCTTTTTTACGATGTTTTTTTGTTTTTCGCCACAGCGCCGGACTGTGGATTTATCGCCTGCTTGCAAACCCGTGTGCGTTTGGGATTGCTGTTTGGCCTATTATACGACGCATTCCAAACTATGTAAAGAAAAATCTGAATTGTGGTGAAATTTATATCCAATGAACAAATCAATAACAAATTGTGAAAATATGGAAATTTTCACAGGAAATTTATAATCGTTTCAATTTTAAAAAATGTTCATCCCAGTTTTGGCTTTTTGGAAAAATTCCAAAACTTTTGTCGCTAATTGACTACAAACGACAATTTTATGTCTGAAGCTTGACCAAAAAGAAAACAGCGGTTTCATACGAACCGCTGCGCTCTTATTTTTTGCCGTCATTTTTGCGTCGGAATTTATTTTTCCTTCGTCAGAATTCCCACATAATCCGCCAGCAATTCCACCGCCTGATCCACGGTAATCTTGCTCGTGCTGATACAGAGGTCGTACTGACGGATATCGTGCCACTTCTCGCCCGTATGGTACTGGAAATAGCCCGCCCGCTGCTTGTCCGTCTTCTCGATCAGGCGCTCGATGTCCCGCAAAGGCAGGTCAAAGCGTTCCTGGATGGACTTGATCCGGTCCTCTTTCCTGGCCGTCACATAGACTTTCAAGAGCTTCAGTTTCGGCGTCATGTCATCCAAAACGAAACCGCCGCATTGCCCGATCATCACGTAGGATTCCTTTTCGGCCAGCTCCTTGACGACCTTGGCCTGATAGTTGAACAGGTTGTCGCCCGACAGGAAGCCGGTTCTCCCCGGAGGGATCACTTCTCCCGTGTAGATTTTCTTGGCGATGCCGAAGAGGAGCGGATTCTTCTGCTCGTATTTGGCGAAGAGCTCTTCGTTGATCCCGCTGGATTCCGAAGCGAGCTTCAGGATATCCTTGTCATAGTATTCGACGCCGAGACGCTCCGCCAGCAAACGTCCGATCTCCCGTCCTCTGCTCCCGTGCTCCCGGGATATGGTTACCACAAAATTGCTCAATGCTATCACCCCTTATGTTCGTGTTACTACAATTATAGCCCGCAACTCCCCCTCTTGTCAACGGGCGCCGCCCGAAAAATTCCTTGCCTCGCGCCTCCTACGCGCCCAGATAGGCTTTGCGCACCCTGTCGTCGTCCATGAGTTCCTTTGCCGAACCCGACATAGAGATATTGCCTGTCTCCAGCACATAGGCCCTGTCGGCTATGGAAAGCGCCATTTTGGCGTTCTGCTCCACCAGCAGGATCGTAATCCCCTTCTCGTGCAGCTGTTTGATGATGCTGAACACTTCCTTGACGAGGATCGGCGAGAGCCCCATGGAAGGTTCGTCCAACAACAGAATTTTCGGCTTTGACATCAATGCCCGGGAAATGGCCAGCATCTGCTGCTCTCCGCCGGAAAGCGTGCCGCCCACCTGCTTTACCCGCTCTTTCAGTCTCGGGAAACTCTTGAACACCTCTTCCATTTCGGCGCCGAGGTTGGCGTTGTCTTTACGCATATAGGCGCCCATTTCCAGATTTTCGAGAACCGTCATCCGCGCGAAGATATGACGCCCCTCGGGTACGTGGGCCATACCGATCGTGACGATTTTGTTCGGCGCGATTTTCCTCAAGTCCACGCCGTCGTAGGTAATCTCGCCCGAAGACGCCGCCTTCAGTCCCGTGATCGTATGCAGGATCGTCGTCTTTCCCGCGCCGTTCGCCCCGATCAGGGAAACGACCTCTCCGTCGTTGACTTCGAGGTCAATGCCGTGTATCGCGTGGATGGCCCCGTAATGTACGTGCATATTTTTTACCTGTAACATAGTCCTCCCCCCTTAGTCGTCCGCGCCCAGATAGGCCGCGATGACCTTCGGGTCCTTGGAAATCTGGTCCGGCGTGCCCGCCGCGATAATCCTGCCGTAATCCAGAACGACGATGCGTTCGCAGATGTTCATGACAAGGCTCATGTCGTGCTCGATCAACAGGATCGTGATCTTGAAGCGCTCGCGGATCAGGTTGATACATTCAAGCAATTCCTGCGTCTCCGTGGGGTTCATGCCCGCCGCGGGTTCGTCCAGCAGAAGGAGTTTCATGCCCGTGGCAAGAGCTCTGGCAATCTCCAGTTTCCGCTGCTGCCCGTAGGGCAGATTCTGCGCGATGTATTCGGCCTTGTCCTCCATATGGAAGATCTTCAGCAGATCCCGCGCTCTGGCGTCCATATCCGCTTCTTCCCGCAAGTAGAGCGGCGAGCGGAACACGGATCCGAAGAGCCGGTATTTGATGTCTTTACCGAAGGCGACTTTGATGTTGTCCAATACGGACAATTTTTTGAAGAGCCGGATGTTCTGAAAGGTCCTGGCCATGCCCGCCGCCACGCATTGATAGGGTTTCTTGCCGTTGAGGAGCTTGCCCTCGAAAAAGATCTTGCCCTCCGTGGGCATATACACGCCGGTCAGAAGATTGAAAACCGTCGTTTTTCCCGCGCCGTTGGGGCCGATGAGCCCCACAAGCTCGCCGGGATACAGTTCGATATTGAAATCGTCCACGGCCTTCAGCCCGCCGAAGGCGATGCCGAGATATTCCGTCTTCAAAACGGCTTCTTTGCTCACTGCCGCTGTCGCTTGCGCCATTACCGATCACCTTCCCCGGTCGTTTCCGCCGCGGCCTTGACCGCCGGCGCCTTTTTCCCGAAAAATTTCCTGAGCGTCTGTACGAGGGAGAATTCATAGCTCCCGAACACGCCGCCCGGTTTGTAGATCATGACGAAGACGAGGGCCACAGAGTAGGCCAACATTCTGTAAGTGGAGAAGGTCCGGAGCAGTTCCGGCAGCGCCGTCAGGAATACGGCCGCCACCACGGATCCGGTCAGCGATCCTCTGCCGCCCAAAACCACGATGATCATGTATTCGGTGGACTTGCTGAAATTGAAGGTCGAGGGCTGCAAGGTCACGATATAATGGGCGTAAATGGTCCCGCCGACGCCCGCGAAAAACGCGGATATCGTAAAGGCCAGCACCTTGTAATAGGTCGTATTGATGCCCGAGGCCCCCGAAGCCACCTCGTCCTCCCGGATGGACATAAAGGCCCTGCCGTATTTGGAATTGACCAGGGCGTAGATCACGGAAACCGAGGTCACCATGACCCAAAAGACCACGTAGAGGTTCGAAAGGCTGTCAATCCCGATGTAGGAACGGCCCTTACGCGTAATCTCCATATTCTGGATCACGACCCGGATGATTTCCCCGAAGCCCAGCGTGATGATGGCCAGATAGTCGCCTTTGAGTCTCAGCGCGGGTATCCCCACAAATACGCCAAATATGGCTGCCAGCACGCCCCCGCACAACATTCCGAACAAAAATCTTGTGATGTCGGCGCCCGCGGAGCCGGTCAATATGCCCGCGTCCCGCAGCGTGCAGGTGACGATGGCCGAAGTATAGGCCCCGATGGACATGAATCCCGCGTGTCCCAGCGTTACCTGGCCCAGGAATCCCGTCGCGAGGTTCAGAGACGTGGACATGACGATGGCGATGCAGGTCGTCATCATGATCCCCTGGATATAGGGGGAGAGCCTGCCGGTCTGCTTCAAGCCCACGATAATCGCAAAGATGGCCGCAACAGCCAGAAAATTAATTAAATGCCGCTTTGTATCGCTCATATTGTTTTCGATGACCATGGCTACACCTTCTCCCCGATATTCTTCCCCAGGATGCCCGCGGGCTTCACGAGCAGCACGACAATCAGGATCGCAAACACGAAGGCGTCGGCGTAGGAAGAAGAAATATAGGCTTTTGTCATTGTTTCCACAAATCCGATGACCATGCCGCCGAGCATGGCCCCGGGAATGATGCCGATACCGCCCAGTACCGCGGCGACATAGGCCTTAAGCCCCAGCATGGCCCCCATAAAGGGCTGCACCTGCGGATAGGCCGTGCAATACATCATGGACGCCACGGCGGCCAGCCCCGACCCCATGGCGAAGGTCAGCGTAATGCTGCGATTGAGATTTATTCCCATAAGAATAGAAGCCTGCCCGTCTTCCGATACGGCCCGCATGGCTTTCCCGGCTCTTGTGCGTCTGACGAAGAGCGTCAGGCAGATCATGACAAAAAGGCCGATGACAATGGTCAGCATGGAATTGCCGTTGACGGAAACCCCGCTGATTTTCACATTGGGCATTCTGAATATCCGCGGAACGCTGCGCGGAGATCCGCCGACAACGAGAAGCGCCATATTCTCCATAAAGAGACTCACGGAAATGGCCGTAATCAGCGCGGATACGGATGAACCGGACCTTCTCACCGGCTTGTAAGCGACTTGCTCTACGGTGACGCCCACACAGGAGCATATTGCTATGGCAATAAACACCGCGCACCAGACCGGGATTCCCATTTTTGCCATGACAGGCATCATGAACAGCATGGTGTAACCGCCGACCATAATGAAGTCCCCGTGGGCAAAATTGGTGAGCCGGATGATCCCGTACACCATGGTGTAGCCCAGAGCGACCAGCGCGTAAACACTTCCTATTTTCAGCGCGTTGATCAATTGCTGAAAAAATAATACCAGTTCCTTGTTCAAAATTTCCCCCCTTTTTCGATGTTGTTCTTTTGGGATGAGATGTATTTTTCACAGATGACTTTGTTCGGGTGTTAATGGGCAGAGACGCGCCGTATGCGGGTGGTCTATGCTTACCTGCGCGTCTCTCCCGGTGTTGCGTTATAAAATTACGGTTTTACCGTGACGATGTATTTTTCCTTGCCGTCTACGATACCGTTGACGACTACGTTTTTCTGGGGATTGCCGCCCTCGAGGGTGAAGGTTCCCGAGGTGCCCGAGAACTTCAGCGAGCGCAGGGCCGCCGCAACCTTTTCCCGATCGGTCGTCGAATTGGCTTCTTTCATGGCCTGGGCCGCGATAAACACGCAGTCGTATCCCAGGGCCGCCGAGCTGGTCAGTGTTTCGTTGCCGTACTTGCTCGTGAACTTCTTGACGAAAGCCTGAACGGCGGGTTCCGGATCATCCACGGAATAGTGCCCCGTCCAGTAGGTGTCTTTGAAGGCGTCGGCGTTGTCGCCGACCTTTCCGGCGATGTTGCTCCAGCCGTCCGCGCCCACAAGATATCCCGTAAAGCCGGCCTCTCTGGCCTGAACGACGATGAGCGCCGCCGTCCCGTAGTAGTAGGGGGCGAAAATCATCTCCGCGCCGCTTTCTTTGATTTTGGTCAATTGGGCCGAGTAGTCCACGTCGGTCATGGTCGTCGAGATTTCTTTGGCAACGAGCTCGATGCCGAAATCTTTGCAGGCGATGAGGAAGGACTCATACAATCCGAGGGAATATTCGTCGGCGCTGCAATAGAGCACGGCCGCCTTTTTGACTTTCAGCGTCTCCGCCGCGAATTTCGCCACGATCTTTCCCTGATAGGAGTCCACAAAGCAGGATCTGAACACGAAGGATTTTCCTTCCGTCAGCATATCCGCCGTTCCCGTAGGCGTCAGGATAGGCATTTTGTCCACGTCAGCCTTGGCCGCCATGCCCGCGGTCACCCCGGAGGTCAGGGAACCGAGAATAATCGGATAGCCTCTGCCCTTGAGGAGCTGATAGGTGTTGGCCCCTTCGATGGGGTCCCGCTTGTCGTCCTGAAAATCAAGCCTCAGTTTCTTGCCCAAAACGCCGCCCTGTTCATTGATTTCTTCCATGGCCATGGTCATGCCCTGGCTGACCTGCTGTCCGCTGAAAGCCAGATCGCCCGTAAGCGGCAGCGTGACTCCGATGACTACCTCATCGGATTTTGCCGCGCCCAGGACTGTGATGGAAAGACACGCAAGTAAACTCATTACAACGGACAAAAAGTACTTCTTCATATTCTGTAACCCCCTTATCCGGAAGCAAGTCTTCCGAATCATATGAATGATGGAATGGTTTTATGCCGTCACACCGCGGCCCCTCTCCCCCGAAAGGGGCCTGCGGGATGTGGTTATTCCACAGCGGCGATAAACTTGTTCACGCCGTCTTGCACGCCGATGATAACGCCGCCCTTTGTGGGGTTGCCGTTCTCAAAGGTGAAGGTGCCCGTAACGCCGGAGAACTTCATTTTCTTCATGGCTTCGTTCATTTTTTCCGTATCGTCGGAACCCGCTTCGCGGATGGCCTGAGCCAGAATATAGGCGGCGTCATAGGCGCAAGCGGAAAGAGCGTTCAGATTGGCCGTGCCGAATTTTGCCGTGAAAGCCGCTACGAATTTCTGTACGGCGGGATCCGGATTGTCATTGGCATAGTGGTTCGTGAACGCTACGTCATGGAAGGCTTCTTTGTTGTCGTCATTGATTCTTTCGGCCACGCCGTCAAATCCGTCGGGTCCGAGGATGGGTCCGTCAAATCCGGCCTGTCTCGCCTGGGTGATGATCAGGACAGCCTGGCCGTAATAGTAAACGGTGTAGAGCAGATCGGGATTGGCCGCGGCGATCTTGGACAGCTGGGCGGAAAATTCCACGTCGTCCATGGTGGCAGAAGTCTCTGAAGCGACGATCTTAATGCCGAGGGCTTCCGCTTCTTTCCGGAAGGATTCCGCGAGACCGAGGGAATATTCGTCGGCGCCGCAGTACAGGAGTCCGGCCGTCTTTACTTTCAGGATGTCTTTGGCGTAGGTGGCCGCGTATTTGCCCTGGCGGGAATCGATGAAGCAAGCGCGGTAGATGTAATTCTTGCCGACCGTCAGCATATCGGCCGTGCCGGTGGGCGTAATCACGATCATTTTGTCGGCGTCTGCCTTGGCCGCGATCCCGGCCGTAACGCCCGAGGTACAGGAACCGATAATGGCGGAAACGCCTCTTCCTTTCAAAATATTATACGTATTGGCGCCTTCGGTGGCGTCCCCTTTGTCATCGAGAAAATCAACCTTGATTTTCTTTCCCAGCACGCCGCCGGCGGCGTTGATTTCGTCAAACGCCAGCTGTACGCCCTGATTGATGGACTGACCGTACAAAGCGATATAACCCGTCGCGGGCGATGTCACACCGATATAGATTTCATCGGCCGCAAGCGCCATCGTCGCAAACAAACCAGTGATCAACGTTGCAACTAACAGAAATACCTTTTTCATATACAACCTCCTCCTTAGTATAATAAATTATCTTTTTGACAAAAATAATTTATTTAAGACAAAGTATACTAAATTTCAAACTGAATTGTCAACAACTTCAATTTTTTTCAATAAAAAAAGGTTATTTTGTACGAAAAATGGATAATTGTACGGAAATATATGAATTTGTTCCGTTTTTTTCGTACTTCCATAGTAAATTATTGGGACCGGATTACCATTTTTTTGTGATGACCGAATCGCGCCCTTCGGTGAACAAGGGCATTTTCGGGCGACAAAAAAACGGAATGTAAGATTTCGGAACATAAAAAGGGGGCGCGATTTTACGCGCCCTGCCTTTTCGTGTCCATTTCAAGCGAAAATTATCCCTGCCCGGTCACCGACCGACCGCGCCCTCAGTCGAACAAATGAGTGAACTGTACGCCGCAGGTCGTTCCGTCCCTGTCCCCCGACCGGTGGCTCCAGGTCAGCAAAAGGGCGTTGCCTCCGCGGGTTTCGTAGCGGAGGCCGAGTTCGGTCTCGAGAACGCCCCGCACCCGTTCGGGCGCTTCGAGATCATAGAAATCGCCTCCTCTGAGAATACGGGCGCGGACCGGCTCGTCGCTCCCCTTCCCCAATTCGTACCGGTAAGCGGCCACGCCGCCGATCACCCATTTCCCCCGCTTTGTGTACTTCGTCCACGAGAGATCGACGCCGGCCCCGGGCCGGACCGAGAAGATGTCGTCGGTCTCGGCGCCGAGGAAAATCCCGTCGCCCGTTTCCCGAATGTCTCCGATCCTGCCCCAGCCGAGATCGAGGTCGGCCGAGATCCCGGCCTTGAACCGGCTGTCGCCGGGGATCGGCAGCGCGTAGCGCAGGGAATTTTCCCAGAGCAGCAGACCCGTCCAATAATTGGCTTCATTGGTATAGACGCCGCTGCTCAAGTGAATCCGCCGTTTGGCTTCATGACGGCCCAGACTCGCCATGCCCGTACTGCGCCAGGACAGGCCGCCGGAATCCCCCAACGACCCGCCGTAGCCCAGGCCCAGATGGAGCGTCAGGGCCCGGTCCCGGGAGCCGCCGTCGTACTCGAAGACCGAGCGGGTAAAGCCGAAGAGGATTTCTTCGGTCCGGCCGAAGATCCGCCCGTCCGTTTCGTGAAGGACGAGCAGCCCCGTCGTATGCCAGTCACAGTTGACCAGACCCGGATTACTGTTTTGTTTTTTGCCTCCGCTTACGAGAGCCCCGATTTTCGTGCGCTCCCGGGCATAAATTTCGTTGTCCCTCAGTTTGTCCGCGGCCTTTCCGAGCGTCTCGCCCACGGTCCAGACCCGTTCCCGGAGATCGGCGTAAAAGTTTCCCCGGAGTTCCATGTCGAAGGTTGCCGCCAATTCTTCCTTGTCCGAGATCAAATCGAGGGCGTCGAACATCCTGAGTTCCGTTCCGGCGGCGGGCTCATAAATGGCGTCGAGTCCGTGCCCGAAGGCTTCGGCCTTCGTCCCCGCCGTGAGATCGGCATAGGGGATTTTCACGAGGATGATCCGGTAAATGTCGGGATTCGTCGGATCGGCCTGCAGTTCCGCGAGCCAGGTCACCGAGTGGGAGACGGCCTCGATGCTGCCGTTATTGGGCATGTTGACGGCCCCTTTGAGGTACTGGATAATCCGGACCGGCAGATTGTTGCCCTGGGTGGCGTTGGGGAGAACGATGAAGCGTCCCGCGGCGAATTCCCCGGCGCTGATGGTCCCGATGTGGCCGTCGGTCCCGCCGATCTTGAGGGTCCCGAAATCCAGAACTCCCGGCCCGAAGTCCATATAGCCGCCGTTCAAGAGCGTCGGCGCGTCGTAAACAACGTTTCCGACGCGGATCTCCGGTCCCTGGTCGCTGATGACAATACTCCCGACCCTGGCCGAGCCCGTATTGTTGTTGGCGACGCTGAGCCCGGCGTTTCTGACATGGATGGTCCCCGCGTTTTCGAGAACGCCGCCCTGCCCGAGGGAGATGCCGGCCGCCGCGCCGCCGTCAATCTCGATAACGCCATAATTGCGGACGATACCGCCTTTGGCGGCATAGATGCCTTCGGCTCCCTGACCGCTTACCGTGATCAGGCCCCCGGCCTCGTTAATGACAAGCGCGCCGCCGGTTCCGGCCATGCCCCTCGCTCCTTCGCCGTTGACGACGATGGTCCCGCTGTTGGAGAGGACGGCCCGGTTGCTTCCTTCCATGCCGTAGGCGTCCTTGCCCGAAACCGTGATCAGACCCCTGTTTTCCGCCCGGCCGGTCCCGTTGTTGGCCAGCATGGCGACGCCGTAGTCCCTAGGGACGTCGACGGTCCCGTGATTGATCAGCGTCCCGCCGCCCACGGGGTTTCCAGCCGCGTCGGCGGAACCTGTGGCCATGGCGGCGGAGATTTTCTCCGCGCCCTGACCGATCCGGGACGCGCCCACGGTGATTTTCGCGTAATTGACCGCCGTTCCATCCCGCGCGGCCATGCCGACGCTGTAATCCGAGAGGGCAAGATCCGTCCGCAACACGACGGTCCCGTTTTTCGTATACAGGTACGTGGATTCCTCCCCGGCTGTAAGCTTCGCCCCGGCGTCCACAAGGATATCCCCCGCTTCGCTGGCGACGCCGACGGACCGCGCGCCCACGGCGACGGTCCCGCCCAGGTGGCTGATCCCGGTCGTGCCCGCGCCGTAGAGACCCGAGGCTTTGTCGCCGCCCACGGCGACGTCTCCGCTGTTGACGATGCTTCCGTTTTCGACGTAAACTCCGTTTGACGTATCGTTCAGTTGTATCACGCCTCTGTTTTCCGCGTTGCCGCCGATGACATAGAGGCCCGTGTTGTCGCTTCCCGAACCCGAAAGGCTTCCGTTATTGAGAACGTTGCCGCTCCTCGCGTACATCCCGGCGCCGTGGGCGGCCAGGCGGATGGTTCCGTCGTTGACGAGGCCGGTCGCGCCGTCTCCGAACATGGCTACGGCCGAGGCCTTGCCGGTCCCGCCGCCCATGTCGATCAGACCCGCGGGCCCGTTGGAAAGCGCGGTGGCGTTTTTCCCGTAGAGGCCTACGGAAGACTCGCCCGAAAGAATGATCTTGCCGCTATTGGCGACGGATCCGCCGCCGGTCGAGAGGATGCCCTTGGCGCCGGCGTCGGCGGAGGACATGTGGCCTCCGTAGGAGATCCACCCCGTTCCGGCGGCGAGCACGCCCGTCGCGCCCGGACCCAGCGCAATGGAAATCGATGAGGCGACCGCCTTACCGTTTTCCGTAAAGATGGCCGTTCCGTCCTTTCCCGCGTCAATGCCGGAAAGATTCCGGATATTGGCGTAGTCGCCGTCATTTTTGAGGAAGAGACCCACGCCTTTTTCGCCTGCGGAAAGATAAGCCCCGCCGAAATCGACGACGGCGGCGGCCCCCGTCAGCACGAGCCCCGTCGTCTCCGCCGAAAGCGTGATCTTCCCGCCTGTCCAGCGGATATCGCCGCCTTCGCCGTAAAAGAGCACCGAGCCTCTGCCGAGGGTCGCGGGTCCGCTGACGTTGATCTCCGTCCGGCCCGCTCCCGTATCCTTGCCGGCATAGTAGGCGACGGATTCCGCCCCCACGGCAACGGACCCGGAAGAGTCGGCTTTGGACCCCTCGCCGGCGTAAATCGCGACGGATTTGTCGCCGCTCAGGGAAATCACGCCAAGGTTTACGAGAACCGAACCGTCGGCGCCGGACATTCCCCGCGCGCCGGTAACGGCGCTTTCCAAAAGACCCGAGGGATTGTTTGTGATCCGGGCGTGGTCGGCGGCCTGCAGGCCCCTGGTCCCCACGTTGAGCGTCGTGTCGTTGGTGATCCGGCCGGAAGCGCCGCTCACGGCCACATTGGCGTAGTTGATCGTAAAGGGATTCGACGCGCCGAAGTGCAGCGCCCCGTCTTCAAGGTAAGCGAAGACGCCGTCCGGCGTATTGCTCACGCTGCCGCCCGAAACGTCCAGAGTCGCCCCGGCTTTCACGTAAAAGCCGATGTTGTCCGCGCCGCCGATGGAAACCGTCGCGCCCGGCGTCAGCGTCAGTCTCGCCCCCGTATCGAGCAGGGCCCCGATGGCCCGTCCGAGGGGTGAAGCGGGGGCGCTTATGGAAAGGGCGCCGGCATAATCGACGGAAGCGCCTTTGGTCCCGTCGGTCGCGAGATAGATACCCACGGCGCCGGCCCCTTCGATGGAAATGCCGTTCCTCAACGTTCCGCTCAAGGGATGGGCCGCGTAGACGCCGATGGCGCGATCCGTTGCCGTGGCTTCCGCCCGGAGTCGGAGCAACCCTGTCCAGGACACGGGAGCGGTCGCCAGATACAACCCGACGCCGCCGTCCAGATCGAAATGATAGTCCTTATTCCCGCTGATATCGCCGTTTTTGACGTAAATCCCCGCCTTTCCGCCGCCGGGCCCGACAGGATCGCCTTCGATGGTCCCGGGATCCGAGAGCGTCGAGGTCCCTGTGGCCGCGGGATCGGATTTGTCGATAAATATTCCGATCGTATTGTTTCCCCGCAGCGTGAGCTTTCCCCGGTTTTCCGTGTGGGAACCGTTGTCTGTGAAAATGCCGATGCCGTCCTCAAGGATGTCCTGATCGGCCGTATTGATCAGCGACACGCCGTCGGCATAGAGGTGCACAAGATTCGTCCCGCCCGCTCCGTGGACTACGGAAACCCCGTTGGTCACAGGCGTCGTTCCTTTATAATAGATCCCGACGCCTTTGTCCCCGCCGATGCCCGCGTAGTCAAGACGGAAGGGGGCGTTTCCCGCGAAGCTCGTGTCTTCGGCATAAATCCCGACGCCCTTTGTCCCGACGCTCACGGATCCCGTAAAGCCCGAAAAATCAAGGGAACTCCCGAGGGCGTAGACGCCCACGCCGCCGCTTCCCAGCGTCAAACTCCCGGAAAGGAGCCGGCCGCTTGCCCTTTCGAGCCTGAGTCCCGTGCTCCCCGGGCCCGTCAGCGCAATCGACGCGCCGTCCAGCACAAGAATCGCGCCGTCTTTGGCAAAGGCGCCGGTCAGGCCCGACGCGCCGCCGGCCCCTGTTATGGATCCGCCCAGGAGTCTCGCCGCCGAGGCTTTGCCCGAGGCGTCTTTTCCCGCGGCGAAAAGCCCGATGGCGCCGGTTTCGATCACGCCGCCCTTTTGCAGCGCCTCGCCGCCGTCATTGGCGTAAACGCCGACCAAAGAACTTTTCACGCTGCCCGCGTTTTCGAGAAAGCCGCCCCGGGTGTAGGCGGCTACGTCCGCTCCCCCGGCGTCGATGACGCCCGCGGCCCCGTTGATGAGTTTCGCGCCCTGTTCGCTGTAGAGACCGATACCGGAGCTTTTGTCCACACGGACCGTCGCCGCGTTTGTGACCTCCGTCCCCGTTCCGTCGGCGATCAGAGCCACCGTATCGGCGCCGACAGCCTCCACGGCGCCGCTGTTGAGGGCCCGGCCCCCATTCCAGTACAGGCCGTAGGCCCCGTCGCCTTTGATCTCCACATGGCCGAGGTTTTCCGATTCGCCGCCCGTAAAGACCGCGCCGATGCCTTTGGCCTCAATGAGGATTTCGCCGTTGTTGATAAAGCGCAAGTCGCTTTTTTCATAAAGACCAACGATTTCGCCGCTCCCCGCGGCAATGACGATCTTTGCGTTATTTCCCGCCGAGTCTTTTCCGTAGAAAAGGCCCGCGGGCCGGACGGGATTACCCGCTTGATCCACGGCCGTCTTGCCTGACTTCAGCGTCAGCGTCCCCGAGGTATAGGCGGCCCCGCCCTCAAAATAGAGGCCGATGCCTGATTTGCCGCCCGCTTCCGAGGAAAGTTCGGCCGAAAAATCCCCGCTGACGAAGGAGGTCGACGCGCCCTTCAGGTAAATGCCCGCGCCGTTGGGGGAGACCTTCAGCGTCGCGGGCGTCGCGGCGTTGATGGAAAGCCCGTTACCCGCGCCGTATACGCCGACATTGAGATCGGCGTCGGCGAGAGAATCCGTCACGACGCCGATGTCGGCCCCGGCGAGCGTCAGGGTCCCCGCGCCGCCGCCCGACGCTTCGGCCGCGATCCCGATATTTTTGACGCCGCTCAGTCGCAGGGTCCCTCCGAAGGTGAGCGCGGAATTCTTTGCGTAAATCCCCGTATTGGCCCCTTCGGTGGCCGATCCGCCGAGGATGTAGCGGCCCGTCACTTTGTTGCCGGCGCTCGTCATCTCCTCAAGGGCCAGCCCGATCCGCCGGTCGTTCTCCGAAGCCGAGGGCGCAAGCGCCATGTCCGTTTCGCTCAGCAGCGTCAATTGCGGACGGTTTCCCTGATCTTTGGCGTAAAAACCGAGGGCTTTTTTGCCTTGAACGCTCATGGGGGCGCTTCCCTGTCGCAGTCTCAGAATCTTGCCGCCGGAGAGCGATCCGTTTTCGGTGTAGACGCCCACTGCCTTATCCCCGGCCGTAAGGATCAGATTGCCGTAAGTATCAATCGCCGCGTCTTTGGCATAGATACCTATCCCTCCCGCGCCTGTTGCTTGACCCGTTGTAATACGATTTGTATTGATTATGTCCGTTCCCCGGGAAATGATGCCGTAAAAACCGTCAGACGTCCCGGTAATCGCGCCGTTGTTTGTCACCGTGCCGCCGCCTTCCGCGTAAAGGCCCGAGACGGCCCCGCTCATGCCCGAAGGCGTGATGATTTCGAGGTTTGTATCGTTTGTCATATTTTCCCCGGGCGCGCCCTGCCATACCAGCGCCGTGGCCGAGCCGGAAACCGCTCCCTGATAGTTCATCCGAAGCGTTCCGGGACTCAGCGTTCCCGTTCCCTTCAGAAGAATCCCGATTCCGTTTTCTTCGGTCACGAGTTCATAAGCCTGGCTGCCGCCCAGAATCACGTCGCTGTTTTCCCCGTAGACGCCGATGCCGTCTTTCCCGGCGCGGATTTCGGCCTTTCCGTTATTGGTAAGCAGGATGACGCCGCCGTCGTCCGTCCCTTTGACAAAAATGCCCGCGCCTTTTTCGCCGACGGCAATGCGCCCGCTGTTCTCAACCCGGACCCGGGTTTTGGATCCCGCGGGACCTGTGTTGTTGTCGGCGTAAAGTCCGACGCCGCCTTGACCGGCCACCGTAATGCTTCCGTTATTGTGCAGGCTGATCAGATCCGTCGTCAGATCCCCGGCGTCGGTGCCGTACATCTCGGGCAAATCCGGCGTTCCCGCGGCCGTCACTTTCCGGGACATACCGGCCATGCCGATCCCGGTCCCGTTGACGACGATGGCGCCGTCGTTTTTCAATCGGCTGCCGTTGGCGCCCGCCGCCGCGATGGAACCGTCCACGATAATGTCGCCGCCGTTGAGAATGTGGCCGTAGCTCACGAAAAGCCCTATGGCGTTGCCGCCGGAGACGTTGACGCGCCCCCGGTTGTCAAAGCCGCTTTCGGCGTTCTTTCCGCCGACATTGGCGCTGTCGTTGGATCCCATGGAGAGCCCGAGACCCGTCTTCGATTCCACCGTGATTCCCGCTTCGATCGTCACCCGCTCTCTTTCCATGGTGATGTCGTTGAAGGGATCGCCGCCCTTGACCGTCCCCTGCGAATACGCGTCCAGGTCGACGTCCTTGCCGATATCGAGCGTTCCTCCCTCGAGATAACTGTAATACCATTTTCCGTTGGGATTGATGTTCCGTACCTGCGGCACTTGCTCGATCTGGTCGAGGTAATGCTGCTCGGCCGTTTTGCCGCCGCCCGTCGTCACGTCCCGCCAATCAATGGCCAGATCCCGGAACACGCCGAGGTTGACGCCGTGCTCCATGAGGATCACGTCCACATTGCCCATCCCATTGTAGCGCGCCCCGGATCCCAGAGCGGCGGCATAATCGGTCTTGTCTCCGTAAAAGGCGACGCCGTGATACAGTTGCAGCGTCGTGGAACCCGTAAAATTGATATTCGATTGCCTGTCGGCAAAAAAGGCCAGTTCCCCGGCGTGATCGCCAGGCTGATTTTCCCGGTGAATGATGGTTCCGCCGCCGAAGTCTATGCTCCCGCCGTTCAGCGCGTCAAGGGCCCCGTTTGTGCCCGTGCGGATCTCGTTGGCCGCGCCGTTCAGGAAGATTTTCGCTCCGAGGCCGTTGGCAAAGGCCCCGATGCCGTTTACGATCATATTGCCGGCAACGCTTACTTCTCCGCCCGCCCCGGCGAAAGCGCCGATATTGCTGAATTTATCGGAAAGTTGAGCGACAATGCCGTCTTCGGCCGCGATGTTCCCCGTGATTTCCACGAGGCCGCCGCTCCGGGCGTAGGCGACGATGGAATTCCTCCCCCAGGCTGTCGTATCAGCCGTGACCGTAATTTTGCCGTCGTTCTCGGCAAACCAGGCGATACCGTTTTTGCTGACCATATCGAGGTCCTGGGCCACTTTGATCTCCGTGGGGGAACCGTTGGGAACGCCCTTCAAGCCCGTTCCCGTATCGGTCCAGGTCCCTTCGGCGTAAGCCACAATGGTATTCTCCCCGGTTTGGGCCTCGGGCGTGGCGCTTCCCTGCGCCCCGTCGCTGAAACGCTGCTGGATTTTGTTTTGGATATCGACAACGGTCCCGTTTTTCACGAGAAACATGAAGCCGTTGCGGGATTTTTCCCCGAACGTGATCTTGAAGCGATCAAAAATCAAGTCGTGAACGGGATCCCGGTCATAAAAGGAGTAGTTTGACAGGGAAGCCCTGCTGACGCCGATCCTTTGGCCCGATACGGCGTAGACGCCGACGCTGCCGTCCGTGAGACCCGCCGTGTATCCCGGTTCGTTCAAATCCCCCCGGACCGGATCGGGCGCGCCTGTTCCGATTTCAAAAAACAGCTCAAAATAACCCTGGTGAACACCCACATCCCAGCTCCGGCCCGGCAATTTTTCGCTGAAAAAGATCCCGACGTTCTCGTCGCCGTTCAGCCGCATGGGTTTCGCGGGATCCAGCTTCACATAGGGAATATAGGCCTCCAGGATCCCTTCTCCGTCGTTGCCGCCCTTGGCGTAGTCTTTGAACTGGGAGGCGATGTATTTGGATTTGTCGGGGACCCAGGTCAGGAAGGAAAAGCCGATGTTGGACGCGCCGTCCAGAACGATGGAGCCGGTGTTTTCGAGACGCAAGCCCCCCGCGAAATTCCTTACCGCAAAGACGCTGTTGCCCCGGGTCTGCACATTGATGTCGGCGCTTCCGGCAAATTTCGTTGAAAACTGCCCGCCGTTGTAGCCGCCCGCGTCCTGGCCGGGATCGCTCCCCTTCAAATGAAAAATCGTGTTTTGGTCGTCCCGCACAAGGATCGCGACGTTCTGCATGGTCGTCTGGCCCCCGCGGAAGGATTCGGCGTTGATAAAGGCCGCCTTGCCGTAGAGGTTGGCCGTGACGTTTTCCAGATGAACGTCGCCCACGAGATGAAAGGCTTCGGTCCCTTCGGCGGTTCCCTGTCCGGCCATGCCTTTCACATGGAACTCGCCGCCTTTGATGATATTGCCCCGTGTCTTGGTCCAGCGTCCGTTGTAGGAATTGATGATGCTCTGATGCCGCCGGTCGAAGGTCCTGTCCCCGCTCAAGCCCGACTTGGGATGGTAGGTCGTGTCTTCGGCCGCGCCCTTGTATCCGGCGCTGTCCTCTTCTTGATTGGTGAAGGGATTGTAGCCCGACCAGAAAATGCCCGCCGTGACATCGATATTTTCCCCGAGAGGATTCGTGCGAACGGGATCATTGAGATTCTTGTTGGCCGCCGTCTGGCCCGACGTGAGCCAGCCCCAACTGAAATCCGAAAAGGGATCGGCGTCGGGGGTCACGGGATTGACCTGCCGGCTGGGATCGGCGGGATTGGGTTCCGCGATGGTCTCGGGCGTCGAGACCTTGACCGCGACGGTCGGAACCTGCGGCGTCACAGAAAATTGCGGCGTCGCCGGATTCACGCCGATCGTCACGGGGCGAACGGAAATATTGGGTTCCGCCGCCGTCACGGGGGCCGCGGCCGGAGGCGTCAGTCCGGGCGGAGGCGCAACGGAAGGAGTTTTGATGACCGGCGTGCGCACCGCGATATTCCCGACGGCGACCCCCAGAGGTTGCGGCGGCGCGACCACGGGCGCGAAAGGCGCGGCGGGCAGCGTAAACGTCAGTTTCGGCGCGCTCCCGACCTCCGCTTCGGGTATCCGTAGCGCCGGCAAAATCATCAGTTTTGTGTTGTAATCATAGGTGTTGGTATTGCCCTGCCAGGCGGGAGACCCCGTGATCCAGCCCGTGGTCCGGTTGCCGCAGATCCCGTCGGCGCCGGGGTAACGGGAGCGCGTATAGTCCATGGCCCGGACGAGATCCCCCGTTCCGGAAACGCCGGCGGCAACTTCATTGAATTGCCGTCTCTTCTGATCAATGGCGGTCAGTCCGTGATCCGTATCGACCCAGTTTTTTTCCCGAGCCTTGCCGTAGTGCCAGTCCGTGATCAGGCTCACGGAGGTAAGCGGCCCCCGCGGCTTTCCGTACCAATCGGCCTCGCGGATCAGTCTTTCCCGCTTTTCCCGGATTTCGGCGAGGCGCTTCTCGTTTTCGTCCAGCAGCGTCCGGATTTCCTTGCGCAAAATCGCGATCCGCTCGGCGATGGTTTCCTTTTCTCCCTCGATATCCTCATTTGCCGCCACTTGTCCCGTAATCAAAAATGAAATCAGCAGAGCCGCTGTAAATCCGATCTTTTTCTTTTTCAGAAAAGATTTGAGCGCTTTTTCAAGTAAGGCTTTTCTGTTCTGCATCGTGTTCCCTCCTCTGTTTCGTGTGTTGCCGCAAGTCCTGCCGGGATCTCCTGTCCGGGACAACAAAAACAAAAAACCCCGACACGCCTTCCGCGTGTACCAAATTTCATAGGCCCTATATTTATTATATACCATTTATAACAGGTATATAATTGTTTTTGATTATACTCTATTTTTGTATAGTTTGCAAGTATTTTCTATCTTTTTTATATATTTTAATATGTCTGAAACACGCGGCAAATGGACATATGCTTTGCAAAAATATGGCAATGCCGGGAAAATTCGGCGGGAAATAAAAAAAAGCCCGCCTACGCGGCGGGGCTTTCCTTGTTTTGTTTGTATCCGACGGCGGGGCGTATATTACACGCCGCTGTCTCCGTAATTGGCCAGAACCCGGGCGCTGGGATCGTTGACGTCGCAACCGACCCATTCTTTGTTGGGCATCCAGAAATCTTTGATCCAGCCCGCGTTGCCGCCGTAGTATTCCTCGAAAATGTCCCGGTACAGCAGGGATTCCTTTGTGAAGGGCGTGCGGTAGGGGTATTTGTCCGCCGCTTTGGCGACGTCGTCTTCCGTGTAGAGGCCTTCGGCGTATTCCTTGAGGTAGTCGACCATGGAGTGACCCACGGCGTCGGAAAAGGCCGCTTTTTCCCGGAAAAGGATGCTCTCGGGCAGGTAATCGGTCCCCTCGAAGGCGTGGCGCAGCAGGTATTTTCCCTTGCCGTAGATGTTCATTTTTTTGGCGGGGTCAAGGCTCATGGCGTACTGGACGAAGTCGAGGTCCGCGAAGGGCACCCGGCCTTCGAGGGAGTGGGCCGAGATGCACCTGTCCGCCCGCAGCACGTCGTACATATAAAGTTCCCTGAGCCTTTTCTGGGCTTCCCGCTGAAAGGCGTCGGGGTTGGGCGCGAAATCCGTATATTTGTACCCGAAGATCTCGTCGCTGACTTCTCCGGTCAGGATCACTTTGAGTTTCGTGTTCTGGTGAATGTATTTGCACAGGAGATACATGCCGATGCTGGCCCGGATCGTCGTGATGTCCCAGGTCTCCAGATGATAAATGACTTCCCGGAGCGCTCCGATCACGTCGTCTTTGGTCATGATGACTTCCGTATGGTAGCTCCCGATGTGGTCGGCCACCTGTTTCGCGTATTTGAGGTCGATGGGGTCCTTGTCCATGCCGATGGCGAATGTCGGGATAGGCCGTTTCAGCAGTTTCGCGGCGATGGCGCACACGAGGGAGGAATCGAGTCCGCCCGAAAGCAGATAACCCACCGGGGCGTCGGATTGCAGGCGCTTTTCAACGGCCCGCTCCAATTTTTCCCGGATCTTCCGGCCGATGGTATTGAGGTCGTCGTCCCTGACCATGTCCACGTTGCCGATGTCGTGGTACTGGATAAATTTCCCGTTCACATAATAATGGCCCGGCGGGAAGGGCTGCACGTCGTCGCAGATGTCAATGAGTCCCTTGGCTTCGCTGGAAAAACAAATCTCCTTGTTTTGCTTGCTGTAGCCGTAAAACATGGGCCGGATCCCCATGGGGTCCCGGGCCGCCATCATCTGCCTGCTGTTGCCGTCATACATGACAAAGACAAATTCGGCGTCCAGGAATTTGCAGGCCGTCTCGATGCCGTATTTCAAGTACATGGGGATCAGGACCTCACAGTCGCTCCCGGACTTGAACTCATATTCCTGGGACAGCAGTTTTTTCAGCGTGGGGTAATTGTAGATTTCCCCGTTACAGACAACAACGCAATTGTTGTGGACAAAGGGCTGATTGCCCCGGGCGGAAAGGTCCATGATCGAGAGTCGATTAAATCCCCAGGTCATGCCGTCTTTGATACTGGCATCCTGGTTGTCGGGCCCCCTGTGCACCGTCTTGTCCAAAGAGTCTGTAAAGGTTTTAATGGAATACTCATCGCTTCCCACTACTAGAAATCCACACATAAAAATCCTCCTGTCATTAATTTAGACCAAAAATCCGTCTTTTCTCATCCAAAAAAAACCATAATAGAACAATTATAAAAGATTTTCCCGAAAAAATCAAACACTATTTGATTTCAGGGCGCTTTTGCGGTGAAAACGTCATTTATCGTACGATTTGTCTGATAAGTTGACAAAAATCCGTCAAATATAGCCGAAATTCTTCAGGATCAGCACCCAAAGGAAAGTGGTCAGAATACTGAAGACCGACGTCGTCACGACGATCTCCCCGGCCAGATCCCCGTCGGCCCCCATGTCTTTGGCCATATTGAAGGACGAAACGGCCGTGGGCGTGGCCGAGACGCCGAAGAGGGCGATCAGAGCCTGATCCCGGTAGCCCAGGCGAATGCCCGCCGTAATTACCGCTAGCGGGATCACGATCAGCCGCAGGACGTTGAGGGCAAGGAGCAGCCGGAGGTTTTTCAAAATACTCCGGAAGGTCAGCGTCGCGCCCAGGATCACGAAAGCCAGCGGCGTCGCCGCCTTCGACATGGTCGCGACGGGATCCTCGATCATTTTCGGAAGCCTGATCCCGTACTTGAGCTTCAGGATCAAAAAGAAAAGCCCGAAAAGCCCGCCCACGATCAGCGGATTTTTGACAATGCCTTTGGCGATCTGTCCCGTATGGATCTTGCCGCCGCGGTAAATCTCGAAGACAATGACGGAAATCACATTGAAGGCCGGGACGATAATGCTGAGAAGAATCACGATCTCTCCGACGTTGCCGTCGCCGTAGAGGGACTGGGCCACCGAGAGACCGAAAATCAGAAGATTCGTCCGATAGGTCCCCTGCATCAGCACCGAAACCTGCCGGGGATCTTTGGTCATTTTCCGAAAAATCAGCCACGAAACAAGAATTTCCATGGCGATAATGAAAAAAGACAGAAAAATCAGGGACCCCCGCCCGTGGGAGGAGGGGGTCAGACAATAGACGTTATAGAAAATCAGAAGGGACATAAAGCCCCGAAACTGGACCTTGTTCATTTCCGTCAGGCTCTTGTCGCCGATGAGTCCGCATCTTTTGCTGACGTAGCCCACGGTCATCATAAAGACCAGCGGAATTACAAGGTTCAGGGACAGCACAATATTTTTCATTCGTCTTCACTCCGATGGAGGACCTAAAGCGCAATGGGGTCCTTGCCGTATTTCATGGGAGACACATAGGGCTCCCGGGTTTTCTCAAACTCCGCCCGGATCCTCGCCAGCAGTTCCGGATCCTCAAGGATGTCGACGGCGGTTTGGCCCATGACGCGGGCCGCGTATTCCATGCCCTTGATGGCAACTGAACTTTTGCCCTGGGCCACGATCTGCCACGAATGGCCCGGAGAGCCGATGGCGTAGCAGGCCACGCGGATCTGCCCCGTGGGGATGATCTTGCTGACGTCGCCGACGTCGGTGGAGCCGGGTTGCAGACGACTTCGCGCCGGATCATAGGGGAGCACGCCCCTGAAGGCGGCGCTGTCCCGGATCATGGCCTTGAACTCGTCCCAGCGTTCGCCCGCGGGTTCGGCCATCCAGCCGTACTCGGACTCAATCTCGCTTTCGGAGAGCGTGTCCTTGAAGGATTGCAGATATTTGAGCTCTTCGTCGTTGTAGGTGGCGTCGTCAAATTTGAGCATGTTTTTGTACAATTGCTTTTCCAGTTCCCGGTTGCTGCGGTACTCGCTGGTGCCCTTCTCAAAGAGCAGCTTTACCGTAGTTCCGGTCATAAGCGCCGCCCCTCTGGCCACATTGCAGACCCGCTCGAAGATTTCATCGACCTGGGAGAGCTTCGGCGCCCGGACGAGGTAGAGGACCTCGGCCTCAGGCTGGACCACGTTGGGGGAAATGCCGCCGGTATTGGTGATCGCGTAATGGAGCCTGGCCTCGGGGATAATGTGCTCCCTGAGGTAGTTGCAGCCCACGTCCATCAGTTCCACGGCGTCAAGGGCCGAACGCCCCAGATGGGGACTGCCGGCCGCGTGGGAACCTTTGCCCTCAAAGCGGAAGGCCGCCTGGTAATTGGCCAGCGTCGACATGTAGTAAATGCCGTTGTCGGCGAAGGGATGCCAGGTAATCGCGACGTCCACATCTTTGAATTCGCCGTTTTTGATCATCCAGGCCTTGCCCGAACCGCCTTCCTCGCCGGGGCAGCCGTAAAAGATCACGGTCCCGGGCTTGCCGCTTTTTTCGAGATGTTCCTTGACATATTGGGCGGCCAGCAGAGAGCCCGCGCCCAGCAAATGGTGACCGCAACCGTGGCCGTTCATTTCCTGGGGGCCCTTTTCCTTCCGGGGGACGTCCTCTTTCTGGGAAAGTCCCGCCAGGGAATCGTATTCGCCCAAAATGGCGATCACGGGATGGCCGCTGCCGTAGCTGGCCTTGATAGCGGTCTCGAGGCCGCCCGCGCCGCGCTCCACGGTAAAGCCCGCGGCCTCGGCGTATCGGGCCAGCTCCTCGGCGGATTTGTGCTCCTTGAAGCGGATTTCCGCGTAATCCCAGATGTTCTTCGCGACTTCCGCGATGGTTTTCGACATGATGCAGCTCCTTTCATGATGTTCCAGATTGTGTATTAAATTAGTGCGTTTTGTTTGAAATTAACACAGCCGCGCCGTCGTAATTCGGGCAGCCGCCGCTTTTATTTGGTAAAACCGAGTTCTTCGGCCTTGCAGCAGGCGTAAAAATGGTTGGCCTCGGATTCCTGCAGGGTCTGATTCGTCCGGAAGCAGCGGTCGTCGGCATAGATGCAGCGCTTGGCGAAACGGCAGCCCACGCCCGGATTGATGGGCGAGGTGATTTCTCCCTCAAGCTTGATCCGCTCCATTTTCTTGCGGGCCGAAGGGGCCGGAATGGCCGAAAGCAACGCCTTCGTATAGGGATGGATGGGCTTTCTGAACAACTGGTTCGAAGGCGCCTTTTCCACGAGCTGGCCGAGGTACATGACCGCGATATCGTCGGAAAAATGCTTGACGACCGACAAGTCGTGGGTGATGAACATATAGGTGAGCCCCAGCCTGTCCTGCAAATCCTGCATGAGGTTGAGGACCTGGGCCTGGATCGACACGTCGAGGGCCGATACGGGCTCGTCGCAGACGATGAACTTGGGACCGAGGGCAAGGGCCCGGGCGATCCCGATCCGCTGCCGTCTGCCGCCGTCCAGCTCATGGGGATAGGTGTTCACAAGCCTCTCGGCCAGGCCCACGAGATCCATGAGGTTCCGGACTTTGTTGTTCAGTTCCTGCCGGCTGGCGCATTTTTTGTGGATGATCAGCGGCTCCGCGATCGTTTCGCTGATGGTCATCCGGGGATTCAGGGACGCGAAGGGATCCTGGAAGATGATCTGCATTTTCTGCCGCAGCAGGCGCATTTCGTCTTTTTTGTAATTGAGGATGTTTTCCCCCTCAAAAATGACTTCCCCCGCTGTGGGTTCCTGCAGGCGCAGGATCACGCGACCCGTGGTGGTCTTGCCGCAGCCCGATTCCCCCACGACGCCGAGGGTCTTGCCCTCGTCGATCGAAAAATAGACGTCGTCCACGGCGTGCAGGAGTCCCTTGGGCGTATTGAAATATTTTTTGAGTCCTCTGACTTCGAGCAAACGTTTTCCTTCCATATCAGTCCAGCGCCTCCTTTACGGCTTTGATGGTCCCGTCGGCCAAAAAGCACTTCGTCATATGGTTGTTTCCGAGATCCGTGACGGGCGGCGTTTTCTCCCGGCAGATGTCCTGCGCATAGGGACAGCGCGGGTTGAATTTGCATCCCGACGGCAGCTTCGTCGGATCGGGCATGAGGCCGTTGATGGGCTTCAAGCGCTGCACTTCGCTTTCCATATTGGGGATGGAGCCGAAGAGTCCTATGGTGTAGGGGTGCTTCGTGTCTTCGTAGACGTCAAAGAGCGTCCCCGATTCCACGATTTCACCGGCGTACATGATGGCGACCCGGTCGCAGACCTGGGCCACAACGCCCAGATCATGGGTAATCAGGATCATGGCCGTGCTGAATTTCTGTTTGAGTTCGCCCATGAGATCGAGGACCTGGGCCTGGATCGTCACGTCGAGGGCCGTCGTGGGCTCGTCGGCAATCAGCAGCTTGGGATTGCAAGCCAGCGCTATGGCGATAACGACCCGCTGTTTCATTCCCCCCGAAAACTGGTGGGGATATTCGATGGAACGGGCGGCGGGAATCCCTACGAGTTCAAGCATTTCCTCGGCTTTGGCCATGGCGTCGTGGGCGTTCAGGCCCTCGTGGATCGCGATGACTTCGGCGATCTGTTCGCCTACGGTCATCACGGGATTCAGGGACGTCATGGGGTCCTGGAAAATCATTGAGATATGATTTCCCCGGATGTTCCGCATTTCCTCCTCGGGCAGCTCCAGGAGGTTTTTCCCCTGAAAGGTGATGTCGCCGCTCCGGATGACGCCGGGCGGATTCGGGATAAGCCTGAGGATCCCCAGGGCCGTGGTCGTTTTGCCCGCGCCGGTCTCGCCGACGAGACCGAGGGTCTCCCCTTCGTCGAGCTTGATGGAAATGGCGTTTACCGCGTGGACCGTTTCATCTTCGGTCACGTATTCAATCACAAGATCTTTAATGTTCAACAATTCTTTCGACATGATATTCTATCCTCCCCCGCCTATTGTTTCAGTCTCGGGTCGAGGGCGTCCCGGAGGCCGTCGCCCAGCAGATTCAGCGCAAATATGGTCAGCATAATGGAAACGCCCGGAAACGTTGTCACCCACCAGGCCGAACGCAGGTACTGACGTCCGCCCGAGAGCATGTTGCCCCATTCGGGGGCCGGCGGCTGGATGCCGAGGCCGATAAACGACAGGCCCGCCGTGGACAGAATGGCCGAGGCGACGCCCAGCGTTCCCCGCACGATAATGGGCGCGAGGCAGTTGGGGATGATGTGCCGGTAAATGATCCGGGTGTTGCTGGCCCCGATGGCCCGGGCCGCTTCGATGAACTCCTGATCCCGGATCGTCAGGACCGAGGCCCGCACAATACGGGCAAACTGGGGCACCGAGGAAATGGCGATGGCCACCATGAGGTTGATCATGTTGGGTCCCAGGGCCGATACGATGGCAATGGCCAGCAAAATGCTCGGGATCGCCAGGAAGATATCCATGATCCGCATGATGACGTTGTCGAGGACGCCGCCGAAATAGCCGGCGATGGCGCCCAGGGCGCCTCCCGCGAGGATGGACATCGTCACGGACACAAAGCCCACTTTGAGCGATACCCTGGCGCCGTGAATGAGCCGCGCGAAGATATCGCGGCCGAATTCGTCGGTCCCGCACCAATGCGCCATGGAAGGCGAAGCGAGACGACCGGGCAGGTTCTGCTTGATCACGACCTTGTCATAGTCGTGGATTACGTTGGCAAAGATCGCGAGGAGCAGGAGCACCGTCAGGATGCCCAGCCCCACGAGGGCCATTTTGTTTTTCTTGAGCCGCCGCCAGACTTCGCCCCACTGGCTTCGTTTCTTGGAAGCGGCCACTTCGGTGATTTCTTTGTTTTCGATATTTTCCATGTGTGTTCGCCTCCTTTAGCGGTATTGGGACTTGATCCGCGGATCGATGTATGCGTACAGAATATCGACGATCAGATTGACGAAACTGAACGTCGAAGCCAGAAAGACCACCGAGGCCAATACGGTCGGCGTGTCTTTTTGCCGGATGGCGTCAACCATCATACGGCCTACGCCCGGCCAGGAATAGACGGATTCCGTGAGAACCGCTCCGCCCAGAAGGCCGCCGAATTGCAAGCCCACAACGGTCACAATGGGAATCAGCGCGTTTTTCAGCGCGTGCTTGCGGATTACGATGTTTTCTTTGACGCCCTTGGCCCGGGCCGTCCGGATGTAGTCCTGCCGGATGACCTCAAGCATGGACGAACGGGTCATTCGGGTGATGATGGCCGCCGTCATGGTCCCCAGCGTAATGGATGGCAAGATAAGGCTTTTCAACGTTTCGTTGCCTCCCGACGGCAAAAGCATCAGCTTTACGGCGAAGAGCAGAATCAGCATGAGCCCCTGCCAGAATACGGGCATGGATACGCCGACCAGCGCCAGGATCATGCTGACGTTATCCAACAGCGAATATTGCCGCGTGGCGGAAAGAATCCCCACGGGAATGGCGATGCCCACGGCGACGAACATGGCGGAAAGCGCCAGTTCCAGCGTAGCCGGAAAACGGGCGAAGATTTCCTTGAACACTTCCCGGCCCGTCGTATAGGACGTGCCGAAATCCCCGTGTATGGCGTTCCAGACGAAACGCAGGTACTGCACGAGGAAGGGCTTGTCCAGGCCCATTTTCACCCGGAGTTGCTCAATGGCTTCCCGCGGCGCGTTCTCCCCCAAAATCAGCTGAGCCGGATCCCCGGGCGTCAGCGACATGATGGTGAACACCAGCAGGGAAACGCCGAGCAAAACCGGAATCAGAAGCAGCAGTCTTCGGACAATGTACTTGTACATAGTGTTTTTCCCCCTTTATGGTTTGAGTATATGAAGGCCCGGGCTTGTGTGTCCTCCCGTCCCATTCGTACGATGTCGGTATCATTTACCTATGTTATAATATTATGTTGATCGCGATATTCAGAATTTTCGCGTAGAATCTCTTTTGTGATTTTTCCTTTATTGCGCCAGAGACACGCCGTAGAGCCGGTGGCTGCCCGTGGCCCGGAGCGTAAAGCCCTTGACGGTTTTCAGTGCCGCCGCGCTGGTGTTGCCGTAGGCGATCGGGTAAACGGGAACCTCTTCCTGGATGATGTCCTGCACTTTGGCGTAAAGGGCCGCCCGTTTGTCTTCGTCGGTCTCGGTCTTGGCCTCATCCAGAAGGCTGTCGACCACGGGGTTGGAATAGAAGGAGCGGTTGCCCGCGCCGCCCATGTTGTCCGTATGGACAAGAGGCGCCAGGCCGTAATCGGCGTCGGCTGTCACGGTCCCCCAGCCGAGGATATACATCTCGTGCTCGCCCCGTCCCGTCAGATCAAGAAACGCGCCCCAGTCGACGACTTCGATGCTCATGTCGACGCCGATGTCCTTGAGCTGGGCCTGCATAATGACCGCGATGTCTCTGCGCTGCTGGTTGTCGTTTGTCCAGAGGCTGACTTTGAGCCCATCGGGATAACCGGCTTCGGCCAAAAGGGCTTTGCCCTTTTCCACATCCCGGTTCCAGGCTTTGGCGGTCTTGCTGTAGCCGAAGACATTGGGAGGAATCAGGGAATTGGCCTTGACGGCGCCGGCCTTGAAGACCGCGTCGATCATGGGGTCAATATCGATGGCGGAACAGATGGCCTGCCGCACCCGCAAATCATCGAGGGGGGCCTTTCTGGCGTTGAAGCCCACATAGGTCGTCGAAAGCGAAGGGCCCTCGTAGTAGTCGATCTTGGGATTGGCCATGAGCCGCTCTTTGTCCGTGACGTCGATGCCGTAGGCAATGCCGATCTCCCCGGCTTCAAGGGCGATGGCCCGGGCCGCGTTTTCGGGGATATTGCGGAAAATCAGCTGTTTTACGGCGGGCGGACCCGCGAAATAGTTTTCGTTGGCCGAGAGAACGATCCGGTCTCCGCTCTGCCAGGATTCAAATTTGAAGGGACCCGTCCCCACGGGATGCTCGCCGTAGGCGGCGCCCGCGGCCTTGACGGCCTTTTCGCTCAGGATGCTCACGGCGTTGTGGGAGAGATGGCTCAGGATCCCCGCAAAGGGCTTTTCGGTCCGGATCACGACCGTATAGTCGTCGGGGGTCTCGATCTCCGAGACGGTCTCCACAATAAAGTTCACCTGGGGCGATTCCATGGCCCGTTCCAGCGTAAATTTGACGTCGGAGGCCTTCAGTTCCTCGCCGTTATGGAATTTGACGCCCCGCCGGAGCTTGAAGACCGTGGTCCTCGCGTCGGGGCGGGTCCAAGATTCCGCCAGCGAAGGCGTAATGTTCTTGTCGTTGTCCTGCTCAACAAGCGTGTTGTAGATCTGGATGGCCACGGCGGCCGAAGGCTGGTCATTTGTGGCGTGGGGATCCAGGGATTTGGCGTCGGCGCCCTGGGCCACGACGAGGGTCGGGCCCGCGGCTTTCTCTTCACCGCAACCATGGAAAAAAATCATTCCGAGTAAAAGGATTCCGGCAATTTTGCACAGTTTACGCATCATTTTTGTCTCCTTTCAAATGGGTTACTCACGGGGAATACTCAGGATTTGCCATGCTTTCCGTAAAAACGGGAAGCGACCCAGGCCGTGATCGGAACGGCCACGAGAATGCCTATGCTGCCGCACATGGCTCGCAGGAAATCGACGACGATATTTTCAAAATTGAGCAGACGGATCATCGGGAACTGGTCTTTTTGCAGAGCGACGAGGATGTTGGTCAAAAGCGAGCTCCCCACGTAGGCGAGAATCAGGGTGTTGATCATGGTCCCGATCATGTCGGAGCCGATATTCATGCCCGATCGAAAGATTTCCCCCGACGTGATGTCGCTTTTCTTTTCCCTGAGCTCGTTGAGCGCCGAGGAAATGGACATGCCCACGTCCATGACCGCGCCCATGGAGCCGATGATGACCCCCGCCGAGATGATTTCCCGGAGGTTGACGTTCTGAAGCATGCCCGCGTAATTGAGCGTTTCCGTCGTCACAAAGCCCGTGAGACGCATTTTGTACACAAAAATCAGAGAAAGCGCGCCCGCGGCGATTACGCCGCCCACGGCGCCCATAATGGCCACGAGGCCCTTGGCGTTGAAACCCGTCATCAGGTAGATCGTCACGACCGAGGCGAATACGGCCGTCAGGACCGCCCCCGCGATCGGCGAATTGCCCTTGATGATAAAGGGCACAAACCAGCCGTAAATAAAGGCAATCACGAAGAGCAGGGCCAAAAGTCCCCGGAGTCCCCGGGCTTTGGAAAACAAAAGGGCGAGACAGATGAAAATCCCCGCCATGGCGTAAAGATAGATTCTTTTATCTGTATCGACAATGTAGTAATGCTCCGTTTCCTCTTCCGTATCGTAGAAGATGACGACGGGGTCCCCTTCCCGGATCGAAACGTTGTAGGCGTTTTCCCGGTACAGGGGAAATTCGACGGGCACTTCCTCATTTCTGCGCTCGCCTTCAAGGATCAGGACCCGCATGGGCCAGATTTCCCTGATTTCTCCACTTTCCGACTCGTCGGGCAGAAGGGGCTTCTCGATCCTGACGACCTTGCCCTTGAGATATTCCTCCCGGGCGTCAAGGGTCAGCGCGAAGAGCGCAAAGGCAATCAGAAGCGCCAAACAGCATTTTTTCATTGCAGCCTCCGGCTACCTGGAATTATGATAAAAAATGGACCTATGGATGAAAGTCTTCTGTCCGATGCTTCCCATAGGTCTATTTCGTTATTTTCTTATTCCCAGTTTCGCGATCAGGCTTCTGTAGCCGTCAAGATCCTTTTTCGTCAGATAGCTCAGCAGACGTTTCCGCTGTCCTACCATTTTCAACAATCCCAATCTGGAATGGAAATCTTTTTGATGGGTCCGCAGGTGGTCCGTCAGGTGGTTGATCCGCTCCGTCAGGATCGCGATCTGCACCTCCGTGGAACCCGTGTCTCCCTCGAATTTTCCGTATTCTTTGATAATTTCCGCTTTGTTGCGCATAGCCATACCGCTTTTCCTCCTTAAATCTCTTGATTGGATTGATCTGAGCCAGGTAACAGGAGGCTAACCCTGTAACATCGCTCAAATTACCTGTTTAGTATAGCACATTTCCCGGAATTTTGCAAGTCCGAATTTTGGACAAACAACCCCCGGCGCTGCGCGCCACCCCTAATATTATGCTTTCATCAACGCTTCGAATTCTTCCCGGTCAATCGTGTCTTTCTCGACGAGGGCGTCGGCCACGCGCCGTAATTTTTCGAGGTTGGCCTTTAATATCTCCACGGTGGCCGCGTAGTTTTCATGGATGATCCTGAAGATCTCGGCGTCCACTTCCTTGCCGGTGACGTCGCTGTAATTGCGGGACTGGAACATGTCGCCCTCGTGGGTCGCGTCAAGCAACACGGGCCCGAACTTGGACACCATGCCGAACTTGGTGACCATGGCGTGGGCGATGGCCGTGGCCCGTTCGATGTCGTTGCTGGCCCCGGTCGAAATATCGCTGAATTCGATTTCCTCGGCGGCCCGTCCGCCGTAGAGGATCTTGATGTCGTTCAAAAAGTCGCTCTTGAATTTGTGGGTGCGCTCGATCTCGCTGTCGGGAAGGGACAGCGTATAGCCGCCGGCCCAGCCTCTGGGCACGATGGTCACCTTGTAGACCGGATCCACGTCTTTCAAATTCCAGGTCACGACCGCGTGGCCCGCCTCATGGAAGGCCGTGATCCGCTTATCCCGCTCGCTGATGACCCGGGATTTCTTTTCCGGGCCCATGGAAACCTTTTCCGTGGCTTCCTGGATGTCTGCCATCAGGATTTCCTTGCGGCCCGCCCTGGCGGCCAGTATGGCCGCTTCATTGAGAATATTGGCCAAATCCGCCCCCACGAGGCCGTAGGTCTGCTTGGCGATATCCTTCAGATTGACGTCCTTGCCGAGGGTCTTCCCGGCCAGATGAACCTTGAGGATCGCTTCCCGCCCGTTGATGTCGGGGATGTCCACATAGACGCGCCGGTCGAAGCGGCCCGGTCTCAACAAGGCCCGGTCCAGGACGTCGGGCCGGTTTGTGGCCGCGATCACGATAATCGTCTCTTCGTTGCCGAAGCCGTCCATTTCCACGAGAAGCTGGTTCAGGGTCTGCTCCCGCTCGTCGTTGCCGCCGCCGGAACCCGTGCCGCGCTTTCTGCCCACGGCGTCGATTTCGTCGATAAATACGATACAAGGGGCGTTTTTCCGCGCTTTGTTGAAGAGATCCCGCACCCGGGACGCGCCGACGCCCACGAACATTTCCACGAACTCGGAGCCGGACATACTGAAAAAGGGCACTTTGGCCTCGCCGGCCACGGCCTTGGCCAAAAGCGTCTTACCGGTGCCGGGCGCGCCCAAAAGCAGCACTCCCTTGGGGATCTTCGCGCCGACTTTCTTGAATTTTTCAGGCTCCCGCAGAAATTCCACGACTTCTTCCAATTCGGCCTTGGCTTCCACGATGCCGGCTACGTCTTTGAACGTGACCTTGGAGAGGCTCTCGCCTTCCTTGGCTTTGGATTTTCCCATGTTGAAGATCTGGGGGCCGCCGCCGTTGCCCTTGTTCATCCGGTTCAGCATGAAGACCCAGATCCCGATCAAAATCAGGAAGGGGAACCAGGAAGTCACCATGTTGACCAGCATATTGGGAGGATCGGGGGCCACGGAACTGACCTTGATGTTCTTGGCCTCGAGGGCCGTCAAAAGTTTCTGATCGTCGCCCAGCCGGAACGTCAAAAGCCGCGTCCGGTAGGCGTTTGTGTCATCTCTGAAATAGCCCGTAACCGAGCCGTCTTTTTCCTCGACCCGGTCGATTTTCCCGATGCGGATCAGATTGTTGAAATCCGTATAGGAAACGTCGATGGTCGGCGTCTTCCGGCTGTCTTTGCGGATCGCGGGCACCGTCATCACGAGAGCGATAATGAAAGCAAGCAAAACGAGCCCCTTGAAGTTGAACTTCTTGAAGCCGAAGGGATTTTTGTTCTTGTCGTCGCCGTCCTCCCGGATCTTCCGGCGGATTTCCTCCTGCCGTTCACGCTGCTTTTCCTTGAGCAGTTCTTCGGGGGTTTTGAGCTTTTCTTCGTCATTTTCTTCGGGCTTTTCGCTTTCCGTTTCTTCCGTCGGCTTCGGATCTTCCGGCTTCAAATCGGGATCTTTATCGTCACGCAATGATTTGTTTTCATCCTGATTGTTCTTATCCAACGAATTCCTCCTTTTTTATTCTGAAAACGCCTTCGGGGGCGTATTTTCTTCCTCATTTTTTGTTTTCGGGCCGCAAAGCGTCAGCCGATCCTTCGTTTTCCGGACGCTGTAACCGCCGCCCAGCGTGATTTCCTTTGCGCCGCCGGCAGTGACGATCCGGGCCAGCGCCTCGAGCTTGGAGCGGTCAAGGCCGTTTCTGCCCAAAGGGGCCGGGATCCGGAGAAGCCAGTCCCGCAGGATCTTTCGCAGGCGCAGGGGTTCACGCAAAGCCAGCTCTTTGAGGGCGCTCAAGGAAAGGGCGCGGTTATTGTCGGGCTCCGCGAAATACGCTTCGGCGTCGACCGCCGTCATCCGGTTGATCGCGCGGATTTCCGGCAGAAGGGCCGCGATTTTTTCTTTGAAGCGCGGGTTGTAGGTCCGTTCAATGCCCGGAATCAATTCCAGGCGAATTCGGTTTCTCGTATATCCGGGATCGTTGTTGCTGCGGTCTTCGCGCCACGATAAGCCGTGTTCCCGCAGCCAGGCGCAAATGTCTCTTTTCCAGCGCCAGGCCAAGGGCCTTAAGATTTCCCCGCTTTCGGGGATCCCTTCCAGTCCTTCGAGGGAAGTCCCCCGGATCAGCCGGAACAAAAAAGTCTCGACCTGATCATCCAGATTGTGGGCCAGGACCAGTTTCGTCGCGCCCAGCGTTTCCATGACCTCGCGGAATACCGCGTACCGCGCTTGACGGCCCGCCGTCTCGGGGGAAATTTTTCGTTCTTCCGCCAAGGCCCCCACGTCCACGCGTCTGGTGATCATCTGAAAATCGTGATCGGCCGCGTAACGCAAGCAAAAAGCCTCGTCGCCGTCCGATTCCTCCCCCCGCAAGAGATGATTCACATGAACGAGGGTCGGCGAAAAATCCAGTTCATCCCGAAGGGTCCGCAGCAATTCCGCCAGCATGACGGAGTCGGCGCCCCCGGAAAATCCGACGACGACCTGCTCTCCCGCCTTGATGTCCCGGCGCAGGTTTTGCAATTCCGGCACAAAATCCAATCGGACGCCTCCCTTCGCTAAACCTTACACATTATAGCGCATTTTTCTGATTTTTTCAATGAAGATTTTATTTTTTCGACGAGTTGGCTTTCCGCTGCTCATTCTGGAAGCGGATGTGCTCCCGGTAGGTTTTGCTGAAAAAATGTCCGCCGTCTCCCCTGGCCACAAAGAACAGAAATTCCGTGTCGGCCGGATGAAAGGCCGCGTCCACCGAAGCCGCGTCGGGATTGCAGATGGGCGCCGGGGGCAGTCCCTCGTATTTGTAGGTGTTGTAGGGGGAATCGACCTCAAGGTCTTTATAGAGGATCCGCTTTTTCTCATAGCCGAAGACGAAATTGACCGTCGCGTCGGAGGCCAGCTTCATGCCCTTTTTGATCCGGTTGTAAAAAACCGAGGCCATGAGCTTCTTCTCGTCGGCGACCCTGGCCTCCCGTTCGAGGATCGAAGCCAGGATCAATTTCCGGTAAAAATCCTCTTTGTCGGGATAGTTTTCGGGCGGGAAACGCTTTAAAAATTCCCGCAGCAGCGTATCAATAATGATCTCTTCCGTCGCTTTTTCCGTGAGATAGTACGTCTCGGGGTAAAAATAGCCTTCGAAATTCCCACCGGGCGTCAGGTAGGGAAAGCTTTCCCCGCGTTTCGAAAGGACTTCCGCAAAGCGCGCCCGGTCGATGCGCCCGTCGGCCTCCAGCTGTTTCACGACTTCGGCGACGGTGCGGCCCTCGGGGATCGTCAGGCGAAAGATCCTGTCCATGCCTTTTTCCAGCATGTCGATGATGTCGATCACGCTCTTTTCGCCGCTGATCTCGTACCAGCCGGCCTTGATGCCCTTGCCGCCGTTCCGCAGGGCTTTGAGGTACAGCCGGAAGGGCAGACTCCGGGCGAAGGGAAGCGGCGCCAGGGAGCGGATCAGAGGCGCGTCGCCGCGGATCTCCAGAACCGTCGAGTAGGGTTTTTTCTCCGTCAGCGCGAGATAGCACCAGCCGCCGGCGCACAGGACGGCCGCAACAATCGCTATAAACAGGGAACGAAGGACCTTTTTCACGGGTTTACCTCTTTGTTTTCGTTTTGACCTTGTCTTTTGCCTTGGAAATCAGGGGCTTGTGCCCCCGGCTCTTCTTTTTGAAGACGTCGAGGATGGCTTCCGCTTCCATAAAGGGGGCCGTCACAAAGGAAAATCCCTCGTAGATTTCCACGTTCCGGATGGCCTTGGGAGCCACGCCCGATTTTTCCGTGATGAAGTCGATGAGCTTCCGGGGCGTCATGTCCTGCTTGCGGCCTACGCCCACAAACAGCCTTACTTTGCCGCTTTCATCCAAGTGGATGGAATTTGTATTGATTTCCGCGTAGCTGTTTTCGTCGAGGACGTCCTCGTAAGAATTTTTGAGCAGCGCCGCCACGATTTCCCTGGCGTCATGGTCCCGCAAAAGCTCTTCGGCGATTTTTTCATAGTTTTCGGGTACGCCAACGTCGAGAATGCCGTTGATGTCATCGATCAGCCGCGCCTTCTTGACCTCGATAATGTCCCGGGCGCCGGGGATGGTCTCGCGGCGAATCTCGGTCTTCACGATCCGCTGGATCTGCAAAAGCCTGCGGTATTCCTGGGGCGTGATGAAGGTTATGGCCAGGCCTTCCTTGCCGGCCCTGCCCGTCCGTCCGATCCGGTGCACGTAGGATTCGGCTTCCTGAGGGATCGAATAGTTGATCACGTGGGAGAGCTCGTTGATGTCGAGACCTCTGGCCGCCACGTCGGTCGCCACGAGGATGTTGATCTTTCTATTTTTGAAGCGCCGCAGCGTGTGTTCCCGACTCGTCTGGGTGATGTCGCCGTGGAGCGCCTCGGCCCCGTAAGAGCGGTCGTTCAGTTTCCCGGCCAGCTCGTTGACGTCGTTTTTCGTTCGGCAGAACACGAGGCCGTAAAAATCTTCGGCCAGGTCGATGATCCGGCAGAGGGCCTCGAATTTGTCCCGCTCGTGGACCTCGAAGTAAATCTGGTCGGCGAGGTCCGTCGTCAGTTCCTTGGACTTGACCGCCAGTTTTTCGTAATCGCCCATGTAATTTTCGGCGATTTTGAGGATTTCCGGGGGCATGGTGGCCGAAAAGCACAGAATCCGCTTGTCGGGATTCGTTCTGCCCATAATGAGCTCGATGTCCTCGATAAAGCCCATGTTCAGCATTTCGTCGGCCTCGTCGAGGATGAAGAATTTCAGATGATCCAGCTTGAGGATCCGCCGGTTCATGAGGTCGATGACCCGACCGGGCGTACCCACGACGATATCGACGCCGCTTTTGAGCTGGCGAATCTGATACTCAATGGATTGTCCGCCGTAGACCGGCGCGACCCTGATCCGGCGGCTCGGCGAGAGGCTGTTGGTCTCTTCGGCCACTTGCAGGGCCAGCTCCCGGGTCGGGGCCAGCACGATGGCCTGTATATGTCCGTCGGGGATCAGGCGCTCGAGGATCGGGAGCGCGTAGGCCGCCGTCTTCCCGGTGCCGGTCTGGGCCTGTCCCACGATATCTTTGTCTCCGTTCAGCAAGGCCGGTATGGTCAGCTTTTGGATCGGGGTAGGGACCTCGTATCCTTTTTTCGACAATGTTTTTAATATTTTTTCTCCCAGTCCCAATTCTTTGAATTCCGTTAATGTTTCCATGTTCACTTCCTTTTTTGGATTTTTGTTGCGATAAAAATTTATTCAGGCATTTCCTGCATGTCGGGCATATCGTCGTCGGAGGGGCGTATGTCATACGCCCGTACATGATCCGGGGCAGGGTTTGGGGCCGATTCGGGCATCGCCCCGTTGTCGGGACGCCGCGCGAGAAGCAGACGAAGCAGCAGGATCACGAAGCCCAGCAGGAGCAGGATGACGGTCCCGACGATTATCATATCAAGAATTTCCCCGCGTTCGGCGCCGGAGGCCCTGTCCGGCATGGACGCCGGTTCCTGGCGTTCGCCGTAGACGAGGTTGATGTTTTCCCGAGCCGGATCAACTCCCGCCTGTTCCCTGCGCTTTTCCGCCCGCAGGGCGGCCCGTTCTTTTTCTTCCGCTTCCAGTTGTTCTATGGTTTTGATCGGCAGATAGTCCCCGTTGCCGTAATAGAGCCGATATAGGGTCTCGGCGGACCGTTTTTTGAAGACGAGGCGGTGGGGGTAAAAATGCCCGCGGACCGCGATAATTTTCGCCTTGCCGAAATTGCCGTTCCGATTGCTCAGTTTCAAATGCAGGCTGTCCCTCGGATCGCTCCGCTCGAGGGGGATATCCGTCTCTTCCCGGCCGCCGCTCCGGTAGACTCTCCCCGTCCCGAGGGGATTTTTGGGCGTCGCCCGGGATTCGGAACCGTCCCAGAGCACATAGTCGCTGTCGAGGGTCGTATAGGTAAAAAGTCTCAAATTGTCGAGAGGAACCCGCTGTGTCCAGATCCTGAGCAGCGTCACATTGGGGTCGGCGTCGTACGCGCCGTAGGTCACGTCTCCGATCGGGAGAAACACATAGTCTTCGGGGGCGTCCCGGACGAGTTCCTCCTCGAGATAAAGCCGCGCCTGCCGCAGATAGCTGCGGGGGCCCCGCCCGGCCTCCTCCGGGATCAAAAGCTTGTACCAGAGGCTCGTATCGGCTTCCAGCAAAAAGGTCAGCGTATTGTCTTTAAGGGAAAATCCGGGACTTTCGACGCTTCTCCAAGTCTTGCCGTCGGGGCTCGCGAGGATTTTCACGGCTTCCCCGGGGAAGGGCCCGTCGGTCCGGGGAATATCCCGAAGCTTCAATTGCAGCCGGTTGCCATAGGGGACAAGACCGGATTTTTCCTCGGCGAAGCGGATGACGATTTCCCTGCCGCCTTCGGGCAGACGCTCATCCTGCCTGATTTCCCCGGCAAATTCGCCCGATATGACCCGGCGGGTCTCTTCCCGGTACGGCTCCAGAATATAGGGAACCTCGCGGTTTTTCCCGTCCACTAGGACAAGGTCCCGGAAATCCGGCTCCGCGCGCATATAGACGTCGGCGGGCAGGGGGATTTCCTGTACCGACCCGTTCCCCTTCAGTATTATATCACGATAATATCCGAATGAAAACAGTCTGCAAGCGCAGAAAATCAAAAAAAACAGGTTGAACGCGAGTCCTCTCATCATTTCCATTCCGTAAAACCGTGATTTGTCCCTGCTGTCCGCAAAAAATACGTATCCCGAAAAATTTTTAGAGTTTGTTCATAATTGACTCAATTTGTTCTATTTCATTACGAACATCTTCGGCTTTTGTATCGAGCAGAGACTTCCCTTCCTCGAGCCAGGGCTGAGCCTCGGCTTTCCTGCCCTGCTCCGCGTAGATCCGGGCCGTCTGCAGCTGGGTCCAGCCGCTATAAGCGCCGGTCTTCCGGATTTTCTCATAGCAGTCCAGCGCCTTGTCGTAGTCTTTGTTGTTGCGATAGGCGACCCCGAGGTTGTACACGGCCCAGGCGTCGTCGGGCGAGAGGGCCGAGGCCTTCAGATAGTTGTCGATGGCGTTTTCGTATTCGCCCAATTTGTCGTAACTCCAAGCGATCTTGGAGTAGATCCAGGCGTCGTCGCGGCCTTTTTCGGCGGCCAGCCGGAAATAATCGAGGGCCTGCCGGTAGTCGCCGACGATGCCGTAATCCCAGCCGATTTCCGAATAGAGCCAGGGGTCGTCGCGCCCCGCCGATTCGGCCCGGGTCAGATAGCCGAGGGCCTCCCAGTGGCGATCGAGATTGCCCAGAATCTTTCCGGCCTGGGACAGCAGCCAGGCGTTGCTGACGTCGCCGATCAGGGCTTTTTTCGTGTAGTCGAGGGCCGTCTCGAAATCTTTTTTGATCCCCTCCGTCTCCAGGCGCAGGGCTTCGGCGTCCCGGGGGGCGGAAAATTTGTCCCGGAGACGCAGGTCGGCCCGGAGTTCCCAGGCGGAGCCCAACTGGGCATAGAGCCAGCTGTCGGGCTTTTCCAGAACCGCCGCGTTTTCAAACCACGCGATGGCTTCCACGGGCTTCATGCGGTTAAAGGCCACGAAGCCCAGGGCCTTATTGATCCAGGCGTCGTTTCGTCCGTTCCCGTGGACGAGGCGCAGGGTCTCTTCGGCCCCCGCGAAGTCCTTTCGTTTGACGAGGGCCGCCGCTTTGATCAGAAGCTCCTGTTCCTTCCGGTTTTCGGCGGCGGGTTGTTTTTCCCCCTTTGCCGCCTGTTCCCTGACCTTCGTGTAGCCGGTCATGATGCTGTCGTCATAGCGGCGGAAGGCCGGCGCTTTTACGGCCGGCAGCAGAAAAATCACACATGCTGTCAATACCTGCTTCATTCCACTCACTCCTTACGTTCAGGATAAAAAGCGCTGGGGCGCGTGCAACAGCGCCTGTACCGCTTCGATTTTTTCTTTGACCTCGCCGGCGTTCGTATCGAGATAGAGCGCCGTCTCTTTGAGGTATTGCCGGGCCTCGGTTTCCATGCCGCCTTCGGCGTAGAGCTTCGCCAGTTGCAACTGGGTCCAGCCCTGGTACTCGCCGGTTTCGATGACGTCCAGATAGCAACGGATGGCCTGTTCCCGCTCCCGGACCTTTTCGTAGGCCGCCGCGAGGTTATAGAGGATCCAGGGGTCCACGGGGTCCAATTCCCGCGCCTTGCGATAATAATCCACGGACTTTTCGTACTGTCCGGTCTTGCCGTAGCTCCACGCGAACTGCGAATAGAGCCAGGCGTCCTGACGGCCCATTTCCTCCACCTTCCGGAAGTATTCGAGGGCCTGCTCGTGGGCCTCCAGACCGCCCAAATTCCAGCCGATCTCCGAATAGAGCCAGATGTCGTCGCGGCCCGCTTTTTCCGCCTGATTGAGGTATTCGAGGGCCTCTTTGTAACGCTCAAGATTCCCCAAAATCTGTCCGATCTGGGACAGCAGCCAAGGATCGTCGCCGGCGGTCTTGTCCTTGGCCTTGAACGAGTATTCCAGCGCCTTTTCGTAGTCGCCCTTGAGGTTCCAGGCCCGGCCCAACTGCGTATAAAGCCAGTCGTCAGGCTCTTCCATTTCCTCGGCCGTCTGAAAATACGTGAGGGACCGGTTGGCGTCGCGGGTCTGCAAGTAGGCCCAGCCCAGTTCCCGGTAGACCCAGATGTCCTTCCGGCCCATTTCGACGACTTTGATCAAGTATTCGAGCTCCTCTTCATAATGGCCGGAGGCCCCGAGGTTCCACGCGAGTTCCGAAAAGAGCCAGACGTCTTCACGGCCCAGTTCCTTTGCCCGGAAAAGATAGGGAAGCGCCGTCTCCCGGTCGTTTTTCCGACTGTACATATAGCCCAGGCGGCTGTTGATCCAGATGTCGTCCCGGCCCATTTCCTTCGATTGGAGAAAATATCCGACGGCCTTGTCGGGGTCGTCCAGATGGTTCCAGACCTCGCCCATTTCCGAATAAAGCCAGTTGTCGTCGGGATCGAGGGCCAGCGCCTTTTCGAGGTAACTCAATTCCTCCTCATAACGCTCCATTTGCCCGAGGGTCCAGCCGATCTGTCCGTAGACCCAGGCGTCGGCCTGCCCCATTTCCACGATTTTCTGAAATTCCGCCAGGGATTCTTCATAACGTTTGAGATTGCCGAGATTCCAGCCCAACTGCCCGTAGAGCCAGGGATCCACGTCGAGGCCTGCCCGCTGCTCGGACGAAACGGCCTTCCGGAGCCAGTTGACCGCCTCTTCCTCGCGGTTCTGCGTCCCCAGCACCCAGCCCAGCTGCCCGTAAACCCAGGAGTCGCTGCGGCCCAATTCTATAGCCTTGATCAGATATTCCCCGGCCAGGTCCAGCTGTTTCAGCTTGATGTAGTTGAAGGCCAGCTGACTCGCCAGTCCCGCGGTCTCTTCGGATTCCGCCAGCACCTTGACAAGGCCCTCCACGGCCTTTTCGTGCTCGCCCAATTTTTCCCAGAGATTGCAGATCTCCCTCAAAATGGCGGGATCCTTTTCGGGATCAAGCTCGTAGGCCCTTTGCAGCGTCTCCAGAGATTCGGCGTTGCGGCCGACTTTTTCGTAATTCCAGCCGAGCTCAAAGAGCGTCCAGACGTCGTCGGGATCCAATTGCCGCGATTTTTCAAAGTAGACGATGGCGTTTTCGTAGTCCTCGAGGCCGCTGTAGGAGTAGCCGACCCGGTAATACCAGTATTTGTCGAGATCCTTGTAGGGCTCGATCTCAAGGAGCTTTTCGAGGGCCTCGGCGTACCAGCCGAGATTGTTCAGGGCCCGCGCCAATTTCCCCGTGACGCGCCAATCGGTCTGGTCGGCCGTCTCGAGGGCTTCTATTTCATCGATGACCTCCTGATGCCTGTCGGCGTCGTGAAGATCGTCCAATTTTTTCAAAAATTCCGTTTTCATGTTTTCCGTCATCATGATGTTCCGTCCCGTTTCCTGACCAGTCCCACGCCGTCTCCGAAAGGCAGCAGCGCGAAATCGTCTTCGCCTTCGTAAAGGGCGTCGATAAAGGCCCCCATGCGCCTGGCGATGGTCTTGTAGCGCCCCGGAAACACGCCGCAGACGTATCCCCGGAACAAAATATTGTCGATGAACACAAGGCCCCCGGCCCGCAATTTGCCATAGGCCGCCGCGTAAAAATCCGGATAGCGGCCCTTGGCCGCGTCAATAAAAATCAAATCAAAGGTTTCCGTCAAAGCGGGGATCCATTCAAGGGCGTCCCCATGCAAGAGCCGCACGTTGTCGAGACCGCAGGCCGCGAAGTTTGTCGCCGCCTCCCGGGCCCTGCCCCCGTCCTTTTCGATGGTCACGAGTTCTCCGCCCCGACGGCGGATGGCGTCGGCAAGGACAATGCCCGAATAGCCCGTGGCCGTCCCGATCTCCAGGACATGCCGTATTTGCGGGTTTTCCGCGATAAAGCGCAGATATTCCCGTACTTCCGGCGACACGATGGGAATCCCGCGTTCCCGGGCCTCGCCCTCAAGGCGCTTCAACATCGCGGCAAATGCGTATTTGTCCGCCCGCTTGCGGATCCGTCCGGCCAGATAGTCATGGACAATTGCCGGTAATTGCGGCTTTTCTTCGATGCCCGTCCGGTCCTCTCGGGTCTTTTCGTCTCCGGTTTCCATGGTTTTCAGGATTTCCGTCTCTTTCATTTCCGGGCCTCAGCGCTTGCGCAATTTGATCAGATAAAAGCCGTCCAGCGTATCTTCCCGCCAGTCGATGAGCCAGCCGCCGATTTCATCATACCCGCCGCCCACATTTGCCGGGATGTCCAGAGGCGCCACCGCAAAGTCCCGATGGCTTTGGAGAAAGGCCGCCGCCCTGTCGGTATTTTCCTCTCGCAGGATCGTGCAGGTGCTGTAGAGCAGCGTTCCCCCGGGCAGCAACACCTCAGCGCAGGCGTCCAGGATATCCGCCTGTGTCCGGCGCAGGGCCTCAAGGTTTTCCCGCTTTTTCGTATATAAGCTCTCGGGTTTTTTGGAAATCACGCCGTAACCGCTGCAGGGGACGTCGGCAAGAATTTTCGTAAAGCGCTTGCCCTGCAGGGGGAGCTTTGTCGCCGAAAGATCGGCGGCCGTCGCGTTTTTGATCCCCAATTTTGAGAGAGTCTCCCGGATCAGCTTGATCTTGTGGGGGTAAATGTCAAGGGCCGTCAGTTCCCCGCGATTTTCCATGCATTCGGCCAGCACGGCCAGTTTTCCCCCCGGCGCGCTGCAGGCGTCCAGGACGATATCGTCGGGCGTCGCGCCGAGATTTTTCGCGGCGAGATAGGAAGCCGCGTCCTGCACGGTAAATTCACCCCGGGCAAATTCCGGCGTGTGGAGCAGACTCCCGCTTTCCGTATAATAGACCGCGTCGACCTGTTTGACGACGCCGATCCCTTCCCGGGCCAGCAAATCCTCAAAGGCCGCCGGCGTAGAACGGAGCCGGTTCACCCGGAAGCTCATCTTCGGCGTTCTTTTGAGGTAAGTCAAAACCGTCGGGAGATCGTCGGGGTATCTGGCCTGAAGGTCGCGGTAAATCCACTCCGGGAACGACCAGTACACATGTTTCGCCTTGGCCTTAATCTCAGCCAGGAGCTTCGGAGCTTCCCGCTGGACGCTGCGCAGGACGCCGTTGATGAAGCGACCTACGGGGACGCCGAATTTGGCCTTGCTCAGTTCCGTGGCCTCCCAGACGACGCCCTTGTCGTCGCTTTCCATAAAGAGCAACTGATAGAGGGAAATCCTTAGCAATTGCCGGAGCCAGTCCTTTTTGACCTCTTTGGTCTTCAGGGCAATCAGGGCGTCGAGGAGCGGTTTTCGCCGCAGGACGCCGTAAAAGACCTCCGTCGCGAAGCCTCGCTCGCCGGCAGAGAGTCCCTGCTCCCGAAAGAAGGCGCCGAGAACGATATTGGAATACTTGCCGCCTTCGGTCTCGCCGATCAGGGCGATGAGGCGCTCTTTGATGTTCATGGGGTCTCCCCGCGCGGATTTTCTCCGCAGCTTCTCACAGGTATATTATACACGATAATTCTTTTTTTTTACAGGTTTTTCTTGTGAAATCGGGGTGGAAATAAAAGGGGGGGGATTTATGGGGACATATCCCCCCCGGACGCGAAAGAGAGAAGCCGGAGGCTTCTCTCTTTCACATCTGGATTTCCCATTTGGGAAGCATGGTTATGACGTGGGACGGACCGGCCGGCGGCCGGGGCGATTTGTGTCGCCCCCACG